>JAEELE010000123.1 GCA_016288755.1 Oscillospiraceae bacterium | reverse complement strand
GAGTTCATGGGATTGTCAAAGCCGATGGTGCGGCCGCCGAGCTTGAGCATCGCGGTCTGAAAGGACATTTGCGTGCGCGTGCTCGGCTCATAAAAGAGCGTCGCCAAAATCTTTCCGTCGCAGGCGTGGCGGTAGTCGGCAGGACTCTGCATGATTTTGCGTGCCTTGCGGATCAGCTTGTCGATCTGTGTCACACTCAGCGCTTCGAGGTCGATCAAATTCTTGTTTAACATATTTTCACTACTTTCGCTATTTTCTTAATTGTATCAAATTCTGTATGAAATTTATTTCGAAAAAAGAAAATAATTAAAATAAACCGACAAATTTTTTCAATAAAAAAGGCAATACCGCATCGTTTCACCGAAGGCGGTATTGCCAAAAAATCTGACCGTGTGCAAAGGGCCCTCACAGCTTAAAATCCTCCGCCGTGAAGCTGCCGCTCAGCGAGACCGACGCCGGCACGCGCTGCAGCGGATCGTAGGAGAACGACCGGCACTTTCCGTCCCGGATCGCCTTGCCCTTGGTGCAGACAGGCGTGCTGCCTGTCAGGTCGGCGTGCTCGCAGTAGGAGCAGTCGGTTGCGATATTTTTTCCAAAAAGCTTGTATTTCATGCAATCACCTCGTATAATATTACTATAACACATTTTGACGCGTCTTTCAATCATTTTTTTACGGAGTGAGCAGCTATGACACAATTTCAGTCAGCGACCATGCGTCTGCACAACGCAGACACGGTACCCTACTTGACTTATCGTTCTTTTGAAGAAATAAACTTTATTCGCCACGCCTTTTCCACCCGGTTGGGCGGTGTGTCCGAGGGCGAGTTTTCGACCATGAATCTGGCGTTCAACCGCGGAGACGATCCGGCGCGCGTCACCGAGAACTACCGCCGTTTTTGCCAAAGCGCCGGCTTTGCTTTTGACAGTCTGGTCGCCTCGGCACAGGATCACCACACCTTTGTCCGCGCGGTCACGGCAGCCGAGAAGGGCATCGGCATCACCAAGCCGCGCGATCTGGAGAGCGTGGACGCGCTGATCACCAACGAGCCGGGCGTGACGCTGGTGACCTACTACGCCGACTGCACGCCGCTCTTTTTTGTCGATACAGAGAACCGCGCCGTCGGCTTGGCACACGCGGGCTGGCGCGGCACCGTGGGCAGGATCGGTCAAAAAGTCGTGGAGAAGATGACCGCGCTCTACGGCACCGATCCGGCGCATATCCGCGCGGCGGTGGGACCCGCGATCTCGGTCTGCTGCTATGAGGTCGATGAGCCCTGTGCAGCGCACTTCCTCTCTCTTGACGGTCTTGACAGCGACCGCTTTGTGTTCCCAAAGCAGGGCGGCAAATTCATGGTCGATCTGTTGGAGACAAACCGTCAGATCTTGACGGCGGCAGGCATTCCGGCGGAGAATATCACCGTTTCCGACCTCTGCACCAACTGCAACAGTGACCTGCTCTGGAGCCACCGCGCCACCAAGGGACACCGCGGTACGATGTGTGCATTTTTGTGCATCAAATAATACAAACGTTTTTTCGAAACGCGCTTGCAAATCTCGAATAAACGTGCTATAATTTTGTTGACTAAGATAGAGAAAAGAGAAGCACAATGGCTAATGATAAAATAATCGTCAGAGGTGCCAAGGAGCACAACCTGAAAAATATCACCGTGGAGCTGCCGCGCAACAAGCTCGTCGTCATCACGGGCTTGTCCGGCTCCGGCAAAAGCTCACTGGCGTTCGACACGATCTACGCCGAGGGTCAGCGCCGCTATGTGGAGAGCCTGTCCAGCTATGCGCGCATGTTTTTGGGACAGATGGACAAGCCGAACGTGGAGAGCATCGAGGGGCTTTCGCCGGCTATCTCCATCGACCAAAAGACCACCTCCAAAAATCCGCGTTCCACCGTGGGCACCGTCACCGAGATCTATGACTACCTGCGTCTGCTCTATGCCCGTATCGGCGTGCCGCACTGCACGGTTTGCGGCAGAGAGATCCGCCAGCAGACCGTTGACCAGATTGTGGACAAGGTGCTGGCGTATGAGGCAGGCAGCAAGATCCAGCTGCTTGCGCCCGTTGTGCGCGGCAGAAAGGGCGAACACCAAAAGGTGCTCGACAGCGCGCGCAAGTCGGGCTTTGCGCGTGTGCGCGTGGACGGGATCACCTATGATCTGTCCGAAAAAATTCCGATAGAGAAAAATAAAAAGCATAATATCGAGGTTGTCGTCGATCGTCTTGTCATCAAGCCGGACATCGCCTCACGCCTGTCCGACAGCATCGAAACCGCCTCCAAGCTCAGCGGCGGTCTGGTGATGGTGAGCTTTGTCGGCGGCGAGGACGTCGTTTTTTCGCAGAAATACGCCTGTCCGGAGCACGGCGTGAGCATAGAGGATCTGACGCCGCGCATGTTCTCGTTCAACAATCCGTTCGGCGCCTGCCCCAAGTGTACGGGCTTGGGCGTTTTCCTCAAGATCGACGAGAACAAGATCATTCCCGACCGCGAAAAGAGCATTGCACAAAACGGCATCAAGGGCAGCGGCTGGGCGATGGAGGGCAGCCAGATCGCCGCCATGTATATGGAGGCGCTGGCGCGGCGCTACAAATTCTCGCTCACCGAGCCGATCAAGAACATTCCGGACAGCGTGCTCAACAAGATCCTCTACGGCACCGGCGGCGAAAAGCTAAAAATCCACCGTCAGTCCGCCTACGGCAGCGGCACCTATGAGCGCGAATTTGAGGGCGTCATCACCAATCTTGACCGCCGCTATCACGAGAGCAGCTCCAACTGGGTCAGGGATGAGATCCGCAGCTATATGACCGAGATCCCCTGCGACGCCTGTCACGGCGAGCGGCTTTCGCGCGAGAGCCTTGCCGTCACGGTCGGCGGCGTGAATATCTCCGATTTTTGCAAGATGTCGGTCGTGGACGCGATCAAATTCGTCAAGGGCTTGGAGCTGACCGAAAAGGAAGCCGTCATCGGTGAAGAGATCATCAAGGAGATCATCGAGCGCCTGAACTTCCTCAACAGCGTCGGCTTGGGCTATCTGACCCTTTCGCGCTCCTCGGGCACGCTTTCGGGCGGCGAGAGCCAGCGCATTCGCTTGGCGACGCAGATCGGCAGCTCGCTGATGGGCGTGCTCTATATCCTCGACGAGCCGAGCATCGGTCTGCACCAGCGCGACAACGAAAAGCTCATTGCGACGCTGAAAAGCCTGCGCGACTGCGGCAACACGCTGATCGTGGTCGAGCACGACGACGACACGATGCGCGCCGCAGATTATATCGTCGATATCGGACCGGGCGCGGGCGTGCACGGCGGCGAGATCGTCTGTGCGGGCACGCTCGATCAGATTCTCGCATGTGAGCAGTCTGTCACCGGCGCCTATCTGAGCGGGCGCAGAAAAGTGCCCGTCCCGACGCAGCGCAGACCCGGAAACGGCGCGTTTCTCAGGGTTTACGGCGCGGAGGTCAACAACCTGAAGAAGATCGACGTCACATTCCCGCTGGGCAAGTTCATCTGCGTGACCGGCGTCTCCGGGTCGGGCAAATCCTCGCTCGTCAACGAGGTGCTCTTCAAGCATCTGGCGGCACAGCTCAACCGCGCCAAAATTCGCGCGGGCGGCTTTGACCGCATCGAGGGGCTTGAGCATCTCGACAAGGTCATCTGCATCGACCAGTCGCCGATCGGGCGCACGCCGCGCTCCAATCCCGCAACCTATACCGGCGTGTTCAGCGATATCCGCGATCTGTTCGCACAGACCGCCGATGCCAAAAAGCGCGGCTACGGTCCCGGGCGCTTCTCCTTCAACGTCAAGGGCGGACGCTGCGAGGCTTGCGAAGGCGACGGCATCGTCAAGATCGAAATGCACTTTCTGCCGGACGTCTATGTCCCCTGCGAGGTCTGCAAGGGCGCGCGCTACAACCACGAAACGCTCGAGGTCAGATACAAGGGCATGTCGATCCACGACGTGCTGGAAATGACCGTTGAGGAGGGCTGCGAATTCTTCTCAGCGATCCCGAAGATCGCGCGCAAGCTCAATACGCTGCGTGAGGTCGGGCTCGGATATATCAAGATCGGGCAGCCCGCGACGACGCTCTCGGGCGGCGAGGCACAGCGCGTCAAGCTCTCGACCGAGCTGCAGCGCCGCGCGACCGGCAGGACGATCTATATCCTCGATGAGCCGACGACCGGTCTGCACAATGCCGATGTGCACCGCCTGATCAATGTGCTCGGGCAGCTCGCCGATGCGGGCAATACGCTTGTCGTCATCGAGCACAACATGGACGTCATCAAGGTCGCCGACCACATCATCGACCTCGGACCCGAAGGCGGCGACGGCGGCGGCGAGATCGTCGCTGAGGGCACGCCCGAGGAGGTCGCGCAGGTTCCCGCATCCTATACCGGACAGTTTTTGCAGCGCTACCTCAAATAATTCCCGGCGCACCGTGCCTCACTCCGCACGGTGCGCTCTTTTATGAAAATTCCATGAAACTGCTTGCAATTCCCATGCTCATATGGTATAATACAATTTGTATGCTCGCATACAAAAATCAGAAACAGGGAGATATTGAAATGGAAACCGCTGCTTTTACCGCAAAGCATGCCTCCGCCTGCGCGCAGAATGTTCTGCATGAGGTGCAGCGTGTTGTGGTCGGCAAGGACCTCATCATTCTCAAGGTGCTGCTTGCCGTGCTCGCAAGAGGACATGTACTGCTCGAGGATATGCCCGGCGTCGGAAAAACCACGCTGGCACTCGCCTTCTCCAAGGCACTTGATCTCGAATACCACCGCATTCAGTTCACGCCGGACGTGCTGCCGAGCGATGTCACGGGCTTCTCGGTCTATCACAAGGACAGCGGCGAGATGGAATTCAAGCGCGGCGCGGCATTCTGCAATCTGCTGCTCGCCGACGAGATCAACCGCACCTCGCCGAAAACACAGTCTGCGCTGCTGCAGCTGATGGAGGAGAGCGCGGTCACGGTCGACGGCGTGACCTACCCGATGCCGACGCCCTACTGCGTCCTCGCGACACAGAACCCGGCGGGCTCGGTTGGCACGCAGATGCTGCCGGAATCGCAGCTCGACCGCTTCATGCTGCGGCTGCACATGGGCTATCCCGATGTGGAGAGCGAGGTGCAGATCATGCAGGCGCGCTCGAATGTCAACCCGCTCGACGAGGTCGGACAGGCGATCACCCGCGAGGAGCTGCTGATCATGCAGGAGACCGTGACGCAGGTCTATGTCGACGAGGAAATCTATCACTACATCGCGGAGCTTTCCGCCGCCACACGCGGGCACGAAATGCTCCGGCTCGGCGTCTCGCCGCGCGGCTCGCTCGCACTGTGTGCGGCTGCCAGAGCCGTTGCGCTGGTGCGCGGCAGAGATTTTGTCACACCGGACGACATCAACGTCATCGTGCGCGAGACCTTTGCGCACAGACTGGTGCTCAGCGCCCGCGCCCGCACCGAGCATGTCTCCGCAGACGACGTGCTCAGCGAGGTGCTTGACAGGACGCCCGTCCCGAAGCTGAAGAGAGCGCAGCGATGATCCGCGCGAAGATCATCTACGCGATCTTGCTCGTCATTCTTGTGCTGTTCTTTATTCTCTACCGCGGGGAGCTCTCATTCCAGCTGCTGCTGCTCGGGGTGGTTCTGCCGCTGCTCACAAGAATCCTGCTCTGGGTGCAGTGCGCGTCGGTCTCCGCCTCGCTGCACGCACCGAAGGCGCCCGTTCAGAAGGGAGAGCCGTTTTCGTGGAAGCTGCGCATCCGCAACCGCTCATGGATTCCCGGGGCGCGCGCGCTGGTCCATGCGGAATATGAGAACAAGCTGATCGGCACGCCGCAGAGGCTCCGCATCGAAATACCGATCGCTGCGAAGAACACCGAGCAGATCGCGCTGACATTCTGCGCCGAGACCTGCGGCGTCATGCGGCTGAAGGTGCGCCGGATCGTGCTCTTTGACCCGCTGCGGCTCTGGAGCTCCTCGCTGCGGCTGCGCACGGAAAAGCAGGTCGCGGTGCTGCCGGCGCTGCCGCTGCCGCCCGAATGGGAGCCCAAGCCCGTTCTCACCGATGACGACCCGGAATATTCCAAGGAGAAGCCCGGCGACGACCCCTCCGAAATCTTCGATTTTCACGTTTACCGCGAGGGCGACCCGATCTCGCGCGTGCACTGGAAGCTCAGCTCCAAGCACGACGAGCTCATGGTGAAGGAATTCAGCCTGCCGCTGCCCGGTCAGGCGATCTTCATTCCCGATTACCGGCTCTGCGGCGATTTCCCGGAGAATGCGATGCGGCTCGACGCGATGCTCTCGCTGCTGCGCGCCGTCGCGCTGATCACCATCGAAAGCGGGCAGAACCCGATGATGCTGCGCTCCCCTGTCGAGCCCGAGGCGATCGAGGTCGAGAGCGAGGCTGCCCTCAACGGGTGGCTGCGCGCGCTGCTTGCCGCAACCCCGGAGCATACAGACGCGAAAAGCCGGACCGATTCGATCATCGCGCCGCTGGCTGACCGCATGGAAAGCACGCGCAATTCCGACAGGCTGCTTCTCTTCCTGACGGATGCCGACCGCGATCTGCTCGGAGAGCTTTCGGAGCTGCCCGCACCGGAGCGCCTGACGGTCTTTGCCGTCGCGCCGGATGCGAAGGCGCGGGAACAGCTCACTGCCGAGCAGCTGCCCTTTGAGCTGGTCACGGTGTGCATGACAGAGATGCTGATCAGGAGCAAACGGTCGGACGACGCGCTGCCGAATGCCAAGGGAGGAGGTGTCGTGCTGCCATGAACGGTGATATCAACCAGAAGGACGAACACCGGTACGAAGCGGCGCCCTACAACCCGCAAACCATGCTGACGCATGAGAGCATCCGGATCGCGACCGAAAAGGAGCGCAGGCTGCCCGGTCACGCGCTGCGCCTGCTGCTCACGGTCATCGGCATCACGGGCACAGTATGGAGCTTCAAGGATTTCTTCGACCTGCCCGTGCGCATTCCGCTGATCATGTGCATCACTGCGGTATTCGCCGTCATCACGCGCGTGCTCTTCCGCTATCCCAAGCACGGGCTGCTCTTCCTGCTCTGCGAGAGCGCGCTGATCCCGCTTGCCATCATCCGGTTCAATGATGTGTTCACCGCCGGTGCGGAAAACATCTTCAGCAAAATGATGAATGTGGTCACACACCAGACCGCACCCGCCCTGACAAGCATGGCACGCGGTTTATCACCGGAGCAGTGCACGGAAGCGACGCTGACGGTCATCTGCCTGATTCTCGCACTGATCCTCGAATTCTCCGAGAACAGCCGCATCTGCTTTCTGCTGCGGTTTCTCGTGACCTTCATGTTCCTCGAGACCGGGCTCTATTTCGGTCTGGAGGCACATCCCCTCGCGGTGCTGATGATGCTGGTCTTCTGGCTCGGCTCGCTGATGCTCAGCATCTCGCGCAAGCCCTTCGGACAGAACCCGGGGCACCGCGCGATCTCAAAAAAGCGCACGTTCCGCCTCTCCGTCGGCACGGGGCATGCCGCGATCAGCGCGCAGATGCTCTATATGTCCGTGCTGACGCTTGCTGCGGGGCTCTTAGTCGGTCTGATCACGCGAAACTACATCCGCTCCGAGAAGATGAACGAACGCCGCGGCAGAATGCTCGATACGATCAACAGCTTCTCCTTCCGCGATGTGACCGGTCTGTTCGGCGATCTGCCGTTCGACTTCGGTCCGAATATCGTGACCGATGAGATCAATCTGAAATCAGACCCCGATCTGCATTTCGACGGGCATATCGCACTGGAGATCCGCTCCGACCGCGCAATGGTGCGCGACGACTACTACCTCCGCGGGATCGCACGCACGACCTATACCGGCAGCGGCTGGGCGACCCGCACCGGCGCCTACCGCAGCATCAAAAAGGTGCTGCAGACGCTCGCGGAGGAAAACCGTATGCCGCAGACGCTCTGGCACTCCGACCATGTGGATGAGCTGCGCAGCGCGGCAGGAAAATTCCCGGTCGTGCACTGGCAGATCACCGCAAAACAGAGCGAGGCGGTCAATTATTTCTCCTATCAGACGCTCTTTGAGACAGGCACAAAATTCATCTACGACACGGAGGCAGACCTCAAGGCAAAGCAGCATTACGACTACTGGATCGTCAGCAGTCCGCGCGCAAATCTTCGCGCAGACTGGCAATCGGTCGGCGATACTGAATCGGAATCGCCAGATGAAGCCATTGCGGAATACGCAAGATTCGTCCGTCAGAATTATCTCGCCGTGCCCGATTCCGACGCCATGAAGCGCATTGCAGAATCCTTCGCGGACTATCAGCTCCCGATGAGCGCCTCGCTCAGCGACCGGCTCATCGCCATCCGTCGGTACATCTGGGATCGCGCCGAATATGACACGGAGCCCGGTCCCATCCCGGAGGACGCGGATTATGTCGAGTATTTCCTGACAAGCTCTCACCGCGGCTACTGCGCACACTACGCCTCCGCAGGCGCACTGCTCTGCCGGCTCAGCGGCATTCCCGCGCGCTATGTGCAGGGCTATGTCGTCGGTGCGGGCGATATCCGCAATGCAGACCTGAAAACACCCGGCAATTCCCCGGACGACATCATGACCATTGAGATCGCCGACCGGCGTGCGCACGCATGGGTCGAGATCTACGTCGAGGGTTACGGCTGGATCCCCTGCGAATTCACCGAGGGCATCACTTCGGAATGGCATGCCTCGCAGGAGCCGGTGCAGCCGCCGCAGGTCACGACGGAGCCCCCTGTGCAGAGCAGCTCGACGACCACGCAGACCACGACGCTCTCGACAGAGAGCAGCACCTCCGACAGCAGCCTGAGCGACTCCGGAAATGACCCGGGCGCGACCGGCATGCCCTTCCGCATCCCGCGCTGGCTGACCGTCTGTGTGCTGACCGTGCTGGCAGCTGCTGCCGCCGTCTGGCTGTGGAGAAGACTGCATCTGCGAATTGTGAACGGGCGGCGGGAGGATATGACACAGGCTGACCCGAACCGCGCCGGCGATGCATCCTATGAATTTCTCGCACTGCTGCTGCACCTGCAGGGCATCGACGAGGAAAACCGCCAGCACAGCGATTTCGCTGCGCTCGCCGAGGAGCACTGTCAGCTGCTCGAGGAGGGCGCGCTCCGGCGTGCCGTCACGATCCGGCAGCAGGCTGTGTTCAGCCGCAGCGGCATCTCGCCCGAGCAGGCGGATATCCTGCTGGAAACCGCGACATCCCTTGCGGAGAAGCTCTATGCGGACAGCGGCAGAATGCGGAAATTCTATCTGCGCTGGCTGCGGCACATTGTGCCCTGATACCATAACTGAGAACCGGGAATGCGGATATTCCCGGTTCTTTTTTTATGTCTGCACGGATTTTTTTGGCAATTTGCTGCAATTTTGTTCTTATCCCATTGCATTTTTCACAATATTATGCTATAATGAAAGAAATATTAACGGAAAGGAGCATTCCAATATGCTGCGCAAATTCAGGGAATGGCATAGTATGCAGAAAGCGAGACACCCCGAGCTCATGATCGTGCTCAACATTGCGGTGTTCAATGTCGTCTTCTTCCTGATCTCCGCTCTTGTCATCAACCGGCTGTCGCTTTCGGGCACGGAATCCATGAACATGTGGGAGGCGCTCTTCTACACGCTGACCATGATCCTCGACGCCGGCTGCATCTCCTTTGTCGTGGAGGATATCGGCACCTCGGGCGTCGCGATCGCAGTGTTCTGCCTGATCGTCGTCATCATCGGCATGATCACCTTCACCGGCGCCATCATCGGTACCTTCACCAACACGATCTCCAGCTCGATCGAGCGCTCCAATTCCGGTTCGCGCAAGCTGTATATCTCCGGTCACCTCGTCATCCTCAACTGGAACACGCGCGCCTCCGAGATCGTCAACGATCTGCTCTTCTGCGAGGGCAGGCAGCGCGTGGTCGTGCTCGCGGATCAGCCGCGCGAGACCATCGAAAAGGAGATTTCCGACCGCCTCGCCGACACGATCGAGCGCGAGAACAACAGTCTGATGAAGGCGTACATCAAGAAGGGCTACGGCTCTCTCAAGCGCAGGCTTCTCTTCTGGCGGCACAAAATGCGCAACAACCTCTATACGATCGTGCGCGAGGGAGATGTGTTCTCCTCCAAGGCGCTGAACGATATCTGCCTGAACCACGCGCGCTCGGTCATCATCCTCGGGAACGATATCAACAATTCCGTCTGCAAATTCCAGCAGCGGATCGAATCCGAGGAGCACGCCCGCGGCAACACGCTGACCATCAAGACGCTGATGCAGGTCGCTGATATCACCGGCGCAGACGATTCCGACGACGGGCAGAAGATCATTGTGGAGATCGCCGACAGCTGGACCGAGGAGCTCGTCAAGCGCATCATCAAGAACAAAAAGCTCCAGCAGAACAACGCCAAGAGCAATATCGTGCCCGTGCCGGTCAACCAGATTCTCGGGCAGATTCTCGCGCAGTTCTCGCTGATGCCGGAGCTCAATCTCGCCTACCGCGATCTGTTCTCCAACAAGGGCTCATCCTTCTATGTGCGCGAATGGATGCCCGCACACAGAGAGTCGATTCTCGCGAAGGCAGAGACCATGCTCTCCGAGCGCGAGCAGCAGCTCGAGGGCGAGGAGCGGCGCATGGCGATCGCACGCAAGGCGGATTTCATCTACATCGACGACTATCTGAAAACACACCGCCGCGCGATCCCGCTTGCCTCGATGGAGCTTTCCGCCAAGGACGAGCGCTCCGGGAAGGTCGAGCGCAAGCATTATTTCTACTACGCCGCGGACAGCTATGTCGATGTGCTCGACGAGGATACCCCCGAAGCCGACAGCCTCACGGTCAAGCTCAATCCCAACTACTGGATCGACAAAAAGCGCGTCATCATTCTCGGGCACAATGCGGGCTGCGCGGATATCATGAAGGGCTTTGCGGCATTCTGCGGCGAGTGGGACCCCGACGGCACGCGCAAGATTCTCGAGATCGTCGTCATCGACGACAAGGAGCATCTCGAGCAGGTCAATCTCTACCGCGAGTATCCCTTTGTCATCGGCACGCGCGAAGCGACCATCTACGACAAGGACATCATCTGCAGCACGATCGACTGGTTTATGGACTTCGGCGAGGATGAGGAGCACGGCGACGTCAGCGTGCTGATCCTCTCGGACGACGCCGCTGCAAATGACAATATCGACGCAAATGCACTCGCAAATCTCGTCTATGTGCAGGATATCATCGCCGACAAGAAGAAGGCAAACCCGAATTTCGACACGGAGAGCATCGACGTCATTGTCGAGCTGATCAATCCCAAGCATCACGACATCGTCAACAACTACAGCGTCTCGAACAATCTCGGCAAGGCAGCCAATTCCGGCTCCAACAATGTCGTCATCAGCAACCGCTATATCAGCAAGATGGTCACGCAGATCGGCGAGAAGGAAGCGATCTTCGATTTCTACACCGACATTCTGACCTATGATGACCCCAGCGCAGAGGTCTACGAGAGCAAGGAGGTCTATGTCAAGAAGGTCTCGTCGTTCTTCTCCGAGCTCCCGCCGGAATGCACCGCGGGCGCGCTGATCCGTGCGGTGTGGGAGGCTTCCAAGACACTGCACCCGACGGTCGTGCTGGGCTATGTCAAGCCGGGCAACATCGTGCAGCTCTTCTGCGGCGACCAGTACAACGAAACGGTCAGGCTCGACCCGGAGGACAAGCTCATCGTCTTTACCGATCACTGAAACAGAAAAACAGCGCCGGAGCAGAACACTCCGGCGCTCAGTTTGTCGATAAAGTGCTTTTGATGTGCCTGCGGCACATTTTTGCGGGGACGCTGTCCCCGCACCCCTGCCAAAGGGATACTATCCCTTTGGAATCCCGTTTTGTGCGAATTCCACGCTGATGCGTTATTTCTGTCATAATGGGATTCTTAAGGGGCAGTGCCCCTTAAGCAGGGGTTTG
>JAEELE010000122.1 GCA_016288755.1 Oscillospiraceae bacterium | reverse complement strand
ATGCCGAAGATCGGGAGCACATAGGTCGCCGCCAGCAGCAGAATGATCGCCGGGAGCTTGAACCATCCGCCCTTTGCTTCGTCGAGCACATAGCCGAGCCGGTTGTTCAGTGCGATCGAGATCGCGCCGGAGATCGGCTTGCACGCCGCGACCGAGAGAACCATCAGCAGGCAGACCGGTAGCGGCACATCGCAGAGCAGCCCGAACAAAATCAGCGGCAGCGGAAACCCGAGGAAGATCAGGATCTGGTGGTAGACGAAATTGGCTGTCTGATACTTCTTTGCGTCCATGCGCAGCAGCGAGACGGCGATCCGCGTGTTCTCGTCGGCTGCGAACAGATGCCCGTTCGGAATGATGCCGATCAGCGAGAGCAGCAGGAACATGTGCAGAAAGAGCGGTGCGCTGTCAAGGCTCCCCGCCTCTTTGATCGGGAGACCGGGCAGCGCGATGAACAGCGCGACATAGGCGAACTTGATGAACAGATTCTTGAGAAACTGCCAGATCAGCACAAGCACATACGCCATCAGCTTGAAGCCGTCGATGCCGTAGATATCATCGTGAATGACCTTCCTGATCAGCGGGAGCGACCGGATGAAATAGAGCAGCTGATTCGTACCGACCGTGCAGCGCAGTGAGAAGGTCTGACGCAGAGCCTTAAACATGGTCTTCCTCCCGCAGCGCATGGATGATCTTCTCGCGGAACTCGTCGTTCCCGAGGTTTTCCTTCTCCACGGGCTCGAGCATGCCGTGGCTCAGCAGCACGATCTCATCGCAGAGGTCAAGCGCCAGATCGAGGATATGCGTCGAGAAGATCGTCACCTTGCCGTTCTTCTGCTGACGGAGCAGCTGCTTCATCTCCTCTGCGACAACGACGTCCAGCGAGGTCAGCGGCTCGTCGAGCAGCAGGAGCTTCGGCTTTGCGATGATGTTGACGATCATCTGCATCTTGTTCTTCATGCCGTGCGAATAGTCCTTCAGCAGCTTGTCGCGGTCCTCCGGTGCGATGCTCATGTATTCAAAATAGCAGTCGATCGGCTGCGGATTCTGAATACTGCCCTCATTGATATCGAGGAAGAATCTGAGGAACTCCCGCCCGGTGAGAAACTCCGGCACAGTCGGCGTCGAGAGCACATAGCCGACGTCGTCGTTCTTCATCGGCGTTTTCTGCCCGTCCTCGAGGAAGAAGCACTCGCCGCTGTCCGCCGTGAGGTCGCGGTTGATGCAGTTGAACAGGGTGGTCTTGCCGGCGCCGTTGCGTCCGAGCAGCCCGTAGATGCGCCCCTCCGTGAAGGTGAAGTCGATATCGCGCAGAACTTCCTTTTTGTCGAATTTCTTGGCAAGATGTGAAATCTGAAAATCCATATACAGCTCCGTTCTGTCAGTTTTCGGTTGATATCCCCATTATAGCACATCTGCGCAAAAAATGCAACCGTACAATGCCCCCGGCACACTGCATTTCCGAAAAAAACCGGTCGCCTTGACTTTCCGCCCGCTTTGTGCTATAATAGATCGGACGCAGCACCGGGACCGTGCAGACTGCGCCGCAAACCGAGATTCACGGTCAGACTGCAAGGAGTACAACATTGAAAAAAGCTGTTGCGCTGATACTCTCTCTCGTCGCCTTCGCTGCCACCGGCTGCACGCTGATCGGGCGTTCCGACGAACAAAAAGCATGTGATTCGGAGGCGGAGCAGCTGCTTGCCGATTATTCACAGCCGTTCATCGACAAGGCGAAAAGCATCTACGGAAATGATGCGGAGGTCACCGACATCGCGTGCATGAAATTTCTGGCGACCGGACTGTTAGATTCCGTGTACATGGCAGATGAATCGCTCTCCGGCACGCTGACACACAACGGAGAGCAATACGAAGCAGAATACAATACCCGGACAGGCGACCTCCGGGATGCCGTCCACACGGAGGAAATCTGCTCGGAGCTGATCGACGCACTGCCGATCGACCAAAGCAAGATCATTGAGCGGCACTATGTCGACGTCGGCAAGTACGAAAAATTCAGTAAGGAGATCATGCTGAAATTCAGCCCGGACATCAAAACGCTGGATGATGTCAAGAAGAACGACGGGGTACTGCACACCAGCCCGATCTTCATCCATCTGTATACGACCGAACAGCTCAGTGAGATCACGGAAGCGGAGCTCAAGGCGCAGCCCGCGTTTGCGGGGATGGAGAGCTGCACGCAGTGGATCCAGATCTCGGTCGTGTCGCTGAAGGATCAGTCCGCCTTTTCCGACCTCAAGACCATGATGCTGCGGAACAGCAGTCTGCTCAAGCAGTACGGGCGATCGGATGTATCGGAGGAATCCCTGAACACCTTTAAGGACAAGTATCACATCCATAATTTCGCAGTCATTGAAAACAGCTGGCTGAGGGACGGCGATACGGTCCGCACACAATTTGAAGTCTGCAATCTGTAATGCAAAGGAGAACGACTATGAGAATCAACGAATCGATGAAGGTCATTGACATGCTCCGGGAGCGCAGGGAGCATCTGCGCAATGAGGGCGAAGCCGGGCTGCAGGCAGCGGAGGACTGGTGCGCCTATGCTGCGGATGAACCGATCGGCGGCGATACGGTCGTCCTGATCGCAGAGCTTCCTGAAGTCGACGAGGAAAGCCGGGAAGAAATCCTCCCGCTGCGTGCCGCGGAGATGGGGCTGTCCGTGGCTGCAACGGCAGAAACGGTCGATGATGTCGTGATCAATGCCGTGCATCAGAATGACGCGGTCAGTGCGGAGAAGCTGGTCGACGCTTTGCTCTATTTCCTCGAAAACGATGATTTTATGGAGCTGTGATCCGTCTCACCGACCGGACCGCAATGTGATGAATGAACAGAGGGAACGGGATTCATGCGGATTCCGTTCCCTTTTCTTTGCATACTGTGAGTACTGTCAGCTGCACATGACTGTGCGGCTGCCCTGACGCTCCTTCACAAACTATAGACAGCACGGTTTGCTTCGCACAAGAAAACGGCGAGAGCTTCCGCAAGCTGCTGCCTATTGTTGCTGCGATTTCAGATTTCAATACACTGTTACTCATTTTTCGTGACGATGTCGCATTCAGAATGACTGCGGAAGCACAAAGTCGTTGATCTCAAAATGCTCCGGTTCCTCACGGGAGCAGTTGATTCCGTTTTCCGCAAGGATCTCGGCGAAGCGGTCGGTGTATGTTCGGTCATCATTTCTCTGCATGATATTCACGCAGAAATCCTCCCCGACCGGGAATATCTCGATCGTGATACCGCCGCTTAATCTCAGGTCGATGATCGGCGAAAAATCAGTAATATACCTGTCAAGCCCGCTGAACGGGACCCGTCCTGTATAGCTGACCTCAAACGTATTCTTCCCGATGCCGTCGAGCAGGAATTTTTCCATATATGCGTGCTTTTCCGCGAGCGTCATCGGCTTGATTCTCTTTTCATTTTCAATATGGGCGTTCACGGACAGAATATCGTTTGCATCGTCGCCGCGGATAATGATGATGCCGCGGGACATGGTATTGAGCCGTTCAAGGTCTTTTCCCTTCATTCTGCCCGTATATGCGATCGGAACAATATTGACATGGCACATGTGACTGAACGGTTTTCTGAGCGCTTTCCGGTACTGGTGCTGCATGCCGCACACGATCGGCAGGGATGCCTCAGGGTGCAGCTCGGATATTGCGCGGTACATGACGGAAGCGATAAATGTGGCGGGGCTGCCGTCCACGCCGGATGCGAATTTCATCATTTCCTTCTGCCTGATTTTCATGCGGAAGGAAGTCCACCTGTCTCTGCTGCTGTACCCGTCGGGCTGATCGGGAAGCACAAAGATTTCCTCCGGACGCTTCATGGAACCGAGCGGTTCCGTGGGAATGGGATCATCCGGAAACGGATAGTCATCCGCTTCTTCGTGCGGGATATCGCTGCCCGGAAGTGCAATGCCTTCCGTGTCAAATTCCGCATCGGGATGAAGCATATGCAGATAGCAGTACAGCAGTGTTTTGATAAACGGAAACTTGCCGTTTCCGTCCATAATAAAATGCGAGGAATCAATATACAGAATGTTCTGATCGTATGCAAGCGCAAGCAGGTGTCCGCTGCTTTTGGCACTGCCGAGCGGGATCGCTTTTCCAGCCTCAGAGATCGGCAGCGGAGCGTCATTATATGTCATCACATATTTCTCGCCCTGTCGCAGAAGCCTGACCGAAAAATACGGATACCTTGTTATGGCGAGATCAGCGGCTTTCCGGAGCATGTCCGGATTGATCGGCTCCGTCAGCGCAATACGGGTGCGAATCGTATTATGCAGTTCTGTTCCCGCGGCATACATAAGATTATTGACGATGTATTCCATATATTATTCTCCTTCATTCATGGCATTTGCTGTAAAACTGTAAAGATACGCACAGGGCGGTCTGTATGAACCCATGGTCGGATCGCCGTTGAGGATGTTATTCCATATTGTAATTTACTTGTCGCTCTGACAAGCGCCTGAATGATCCGCTGCATGATGATCTCCGTGATATTCCACGCAGAGCATCGTCAGATCGTCAAACTGCTCCGCCTCCTGCACAAAACCGCGCACAGATTCGCGGACATTCGAGAGCAGCTTTTCGGGCTTGGCATCCGGCTCTGCGTTCAGCGCGGCAATCATGCGCTCCGTTGTGAACATTTCATGCGCTGCATTCTCCGCCTCCGGCACACCGTCTGTATAGAGAAACAGCATATCGCCCGGTCGGAGCAACAGTTCATATTCCTTGTAGCGCATGCCCTCCATGCCGCCGACCGCAAAGCTGTGCTTATCCTTATACAGCACAAAATCGCCGCCGTTTTGTTTCAGCACAGGATATTCGTGCCCGGCATTGGCACAGGTCAGCTTTCCGGTCGAGATTTCCAGAATGCCGAGCCACACGGTCACAAACATCTCCACCTGATTGTTTGTACAGAGAGCTTCGTTTGTTTTGGTCAGAATCTCCGCAGCGGATTTTCCGAGCATCGCGCAGCTCTGCAAGATCGTCTTGGAGATCATCATGAACAGCGCCGCAGGAATGCCCTTTCCGGAAACATCCGCCATGACAAGGCAGAGATGATCGCTGTCGATCAGGAAGAAGTCGTAGAAATCGCCGCCGACCTCTCTTGCGGGCTCCATTGTCGCAAAAATGTCAAATTCGTGCCGGTCGGGATAGGGCGGGAAAATATGCGGCAGCATCGAAGCCTGAATCTGCGTTGCAAGCGATAATTCTGTGCTGATGCGCTCCTTTTCGGCAGTGATCTGCATCAGCTCCGCACCGTAATCCCTGAGCGAATGCTCCATATCCGCCATCGTATGAACAAGGCGTTCCAGCTCGTCGCCGGTATGAATATCAAGGTTAAAATGCTCCGATTCTTCGCTGCTGTGATCGGCAAAGCGTTCAGCAGCATCCGTAATTGTGTTGATCGGTTCCACCAGCCGTTTTTTGATCCGCTTGGTCTGCCTCCACGCGATCAGCAGGGTCAAAAGAAGAATCGCCAGCGTAAATCTCCATGCAAATGTTTTCATTCCGTTCAGGAGATTGGCAAGCGAAACATCCACCAGCATAAACACAGCAGTTTCGCCGCTACCGTTCTGCATCGGCACGCCGACCGTGCAGAGCCAACCGTACAATTCCGTATGATCTATTTCAAAGAGTTTGTCGCTTTCACTTCCGTTCAGCATGCGAAGCATGCCCAGTTTGTCGATAAAGTGCTTTTGATGTGCCTGCGGCACATTTTTGCGGGGACGCTGTCCCCGCACCCCTGCCAAAGGGATACTATCCCTTTGGAATCCCGTTTTGTGCGAATTCCACGCTGATGCGTTATTTCTGTCAT
>JAEELE010000121.1 GCA_016288755.1 Oscillospiraceae bacterium | reverse complement strand
ATCCTTGTGCGTCAGACTGCCGGTTCCGCTGTTCAGGCATACCCATATTTCAGAGCCGCCGTTCAGTCCCTGATCGTAGATCCACGCGCCCTGTTCCACAACCAGATTATCCTTCGTGCCGGAGCCGTCATTGTCCTTGATTACGATTCCGCCGCAGAGGTCGATCGAGCCGTCATCCGTCAGATAGATGCCGCCCGCTTTTCCTTTGCTGGCGTTGTTGGTGACGGTGCAGTCTTCGAGATAGAGGTTGTTCTCGTCCAGCCAGATCGCGCCGCCGTGTTCATCGCTGATATTCTGCCGGAACGAACAGCCGACAAACCATGTGGAATCGTCCGTATTGATGTAAGCTGCGCCGCCCGATTCGGAGGAGTAATTCCCGTCAAAGCTGACATTGCTGCAAAGAACAGTGCCGTCCTCCTGATAAATGCCGCCGCCGTCATCCGGTGCCGAGCAGTTCCGCACAGAACCGCCGATGTATTCCAGCGCGCCCTCGTCGATATAGATCGCGCCGCCCTCATCGTCATCCGATTTGCAGCCGATGATGTCAACATTTTCCAGTGTTACATTGCCGCCCTTGATCATCAATGCCCCGGCGTGATCGTATCCGCGGCAGTTTTGGATCGTGCTGTTTTTCACGGTCAATGTGCCGCTGTTGTTATAGATTCCGCCGCCAAAGGTATCATAATGACCGCCGCCGAACGTCTTGTGCCAAAAGCCTTTGCTGCCGCTGTTGTCATAGGTCCGGCAGCCGGAGATCAGAACGCCGTCCAGCGCGACCGTGCCTTTTTCGTTCTGTATCGCACCGCCGCCGGTATCGGATGTGCCGCCGTTATAGAGCGTGCCGCCGTTCATGATGAGCTTTCCGCCCTCGCTGACATGAATCAGACCGGCGGAATCCTTGCTTCTGCCGCCCTGAATGCTGCCGCCGGTGAATACCGAGCCGCTTTTGCGGGTCGGGTCACTGTCCGTGATGCACAGCTCAGCGCCTTTTCCGATGCGGAACACGCTGCCGCTGTCGACTGTCTGCCGCAGGCAGCGGATGATCGGATAGCCGTTCAGGTCGATGCTGAGCTTTCCGCTGCTCAGACTGAACTGCTCATTGATCAGCCACGGACCTTCCAGCGTGATGACCGCATCGTTTCCGAGCGTTACAGCCGCAGCCCAAGCCTCGCTGCACTTGGTATAGTCCTTTTGTCCGGTGATTTCTCCTGCTTCATTCTGCTTTCCGACCTTGGATTTTCCGTAGTCGAGGAATGGGATGTAAAGGAATTTGCTGCCGGACATGGAATCCTCGCTCCAGCCCGAATTGATCTTGACCTCTGCGCTTTCCACGGCATCCGCGGCGCCGTTGAAGCGCAGCTTTGCCTGCACGGTCAGCGAGCTTTCGCCGGTGTTCGGATAGAGGCAAACCGAGACCGGCGATGCCGTGCCGAGATCGAAGCTGTGCTTGACCGTTTCGCCGTCGCCGTCGAGCTCTGTGCGGTCAACCTCCCAGAGATGGCTGATGCCGGCGGTGTCCGTCAGATAGACCGGGACTGTCTCGTTTTTCCATTTGCCGCAGCCCTTGACCGTTTTCAGCTCGACCTCCACGACCTGCCGCAGATCGTCGGGCGTGCCGTCATCCTCGCGGAACACTGCCCTGACCGTGAACGCCTTGTCCGAATCGAGCGTCAGAACATACTCAGGCGTGCTGACAGTTTCTTTCTGGATTTCAAGGCTTTCCTGCTCACCGTTATACATCGTCCGCTTTGTGATATTGACAGAGCTGATCTCAAAATGATCGAACAGATAGCCGAAATTTGTCTCTGCTTTCAGCACGATGCTGCTGTCTGCCGTCTGAGCTGTGATCTGTCCGGCATTCTTGTCACAGATCAGCGTCGGTGTGTTGGTCTTGTTCCGGCAGATTTCGCCCGTCGTTTCGACATCAGCACCGCTGAGCATCGGAACCGGATCGCTGCCGAGATTCTGACAGAAATGCGGATTGTCGCTGTATCCGCTGATCGCGCTGCTGCTGTTCAGCAGGGCGCATGCCTTGCCGTCCCGGATGTCGCTCGCGGAGAGCCATTCCGCACCGTTGTCATTGCTGCCGCCCTTGCCGTTGATAGTTGCTGCCGTATACGAAAGCGCGATGCAAGCGTCAAGGCGGTATTTTGTATTACCGGTAACTGCACCGACCTTCGAGCTGCCGGTGATATAGCCCGTATTGAGACACGCCGTGCAGTTGCCCTCGCCGAGCACGCCGCCGACATAATTTCTGCCGCTGACATCGCCGGTGTTGACGCAGCGGAAGACCTTGGGGGTATCGCCGACAATTCTGCCGCCGATGCCGCCGATATAGTCGTCGCCGGAGCTCCGGACCTTGCCGCCGTTGTAGCAGCCGCAGACACAGGCATCCTTCTCGCCCTTGCCGAAAATGCCGCCCGCGCTTTCGGTGTCACTGCCGCCGCAGACCTGCCCGTAGTTGGCGCAGTATTCGATCTTGCCGCCGACAACATGCCCTGCAATTCCGCCGACATAATCCCAGCGGCTGTCGACAGTCTGCAGATTGACACACCAGCGGATGACCCCCTCGACGTAACCGCCGATGCCGCCTCTGTCGGGCTCGGAGCTGGTGCTCGTGATGCGCGCGTTCTGGGTGCAGTGCTCTACATAGGCGCCGTAGCTGATGCGCCCGCAGAGACCGCCGCAGTTGTCATTGGTCGAGCGGGTGATCGTCACCTCGCTGTAGACATTGACCAGATGGCCTTTTTCCAGCTTGCCGCAGACACCGGCGGTGTTCCAGTCGCCGGACACTCTGCCGCGGATCGCAAAATTGCAGACCGACCCGCCGTCAACATGTCCGAAGAAGCCGACCTCATCGTCCTTTCCGGTGATGGAAAGCCCGACGATCGCGCGGTTGTTGCCGTTGAAGCTGCCGCGGAACGGTTTGTCGGAGGTACCGATCGGCTGCCATTCTGCGCCGCAGAGATCAAGGTCACGGGTCAGCTGTAATGTTTTGCCTGCAAAATCCGTCACATTGTCCTTGACGAGCTTTGCCGCGCCCGCAAGCTGTGCCGCCGTGCCGATCTGATAGGTCTTTGCGTCGGTATCCGCGTAATACCACGACTGATCGGTGCCGCCGTCCCAGTAATCCCAGTCGCTGCCGAGACAGTCCGAGCGCTCTGCGCCCCATTCTTCCATCGGCACCGTTTCGGACAGATTGACAAAGCGAAACCGCTGATTTCTCTTTCCGTGGAATCCGGAGATTTTGATCTCGGTGCCGTTGTCCCAACGGTCGCCGTACACATCCATCGCATAGGAATTGTTGAGCTTGCTGCGGATGAAGAACGTGCCGTCGCCGGCATCCTCGAGCTTCCAGAGCTGCCTTACCGGATTGGAGCTGTTCGTATTCGCCGGGATGACCGCCTTGCCGCTGCCCGCCTTGCCGCCCTCGACCTCCAGCGCCGTTTTGCCGTCATCTGACTGGATGCGGTAATCACTGCCGACCCGTTTCACCTGCCAGCGCTGCTTGCCGCCCCTGTTCGCCTTGTTCAGTGTCAGCTTTCCCGACTCCCTGTCAATCGCGCTGCTTCCGGCATTCACGGGGACGATTGCAAAGGACACACCCTCTTTCAAAACTGCATAGGGGTCTGCTGTAACGGAGCTTCCTGATTCCGATGCAGTCTGCTCCGACGCCGCGGTATCCGCGGCTGCTGCGGGTACCGGCTGTGCTAGCGGCAGAAGGCTGCACAGCACTGCCGCAAAGAAACAGGTTATTCTTTTACGCATGCTACGCACTCCTTCCGCTTATTTTTTCTTCTTATGGGATTTCTTTTTTCCTGATTTCGGCTTGTTTGTATTCTGCACGGACTTTTTCTTTTGCGGTGCCGCTTTCGGCGGTTCCGGTTTTGCAGCAGGTTTCTTGGCTGCCGCCCGAACAGGCTGCGGCTTCTCTGCGCTTTTGTGAATGAAAAATGCCGCGATGACCGCAATGAGGAACGCCGCCGCACCGAGGATCAGGACATACCAGCCCTTTGAAAACGCAGACGCCTGATATTTGCTGTCGCGGTCGGCGCGCTGCGTGTGGTCGAGAATCGGCGTGCGCTGCGACGAGCTTTGCAGACCGTTCAGGACGCTCAGGCTTTCCGGCAGACCGTCCCGGAACGTCAGGAACGAAACAGAAACCGTCTGCTGCACCGCATCGGAT
>JAEELE010000120.1 GCA_016288755.1 Oscillospiraceae bacterium | reverse complement strand
GGCAGACCGTATGCCTGCTGGAAGGCGCGCACCGCCAGCCCTGCTTCGTCGGTGAATTCCCGTCCCGGCAGCACGATCGGGATGCGGCTGTCCTTCAGTGCGATCTGATACAGATACCCCAGTATCTCTTCGATGTGGTCCTCTTGCTGACTTTCTGTATAAAGCATACATTACCTCCATTGCGGGTTGTAATGAGGAGTGAGAAGTTGTTCCGTCACTCTGTTTTTAGCTGCGGGAATAACGGCAGCACAACACCTCCTACCTGCTCCCTCCTACCTCCTACCTGTAGGGCTTCGAGCGCATTTCCAATTTCTAATTTCTCATTTCTCACTTCTCATCTTATCGTGTATCCGGGGGACTGATAGGGGCGCTTGCCGGAGCCGCAGCGGAGCTCGGAATAGACCCCTGCGACCGCGTCCCATGTCACGGGACCGACCTGACCGTTCACGGGCAGACCGTATTCCCGCTGGAAGCCCTGCACTGACTGCCTTGTCAGCGGTCCGAAATAGCCGGTGTCCGAGACTGCCTGCACCGCCGGGTCAAAGCGTGCGATATAGCTCAGATACTGCTGCAGGATGCGCACATTCTCGCTCGTGACGCCCTCGCGCAGCACCTCATTCGGATAGAGCTTCACACAGTCGGTCGGGGGCTGCGATTCCAGAATGCCCGCGTATGCCGCGTAGAGGTCATACCATGTTCTGCGGTCGGCAATGCCGGTCTGCGGCAAGCCGAAGAGCCGCTGGAATTCCCGCAGCGCCTGCTCGGTCTCCTCACCGAATTCGCCGTCGATCGTGATGCGCGGGACCCGTTCGTAGTATGCCCCGACCACCGCCAGATAATACTGGAATGCGCGCACCGCATTGCCGTAGTCGCCGCGGCGCAGCTCAGCCGGGTAATCGCGCCGGAGCTCTTCATAGCGCAGACCCTCGGAGCTGAGCTCTGCCAGCCGCTTGACGCTGACGTAGATATACGAAAGGCGATACCATGTCGCCTCGTTGACCGTGCCGGTCTGCGGCAGATCGAAGACGCTCTGAAAGACCCGGACAGCCTCGGCGGTCGCGGCATCGAAGATACCGTCTGTCTCAGCGATCTTCGGGATCAGCGGAAAATTGCGCGCGACGCGGTTGAGCTGGATCTGCACGGTCTGGACATCGTTGCCCGTCATGCCCTGTGTCAGCACTGCGCCCGGATAGCTCGGCGCCGGCGGCAGGATCTCGTCTGCGCGGACGATCTCGATATCGCTGCCGTAATAGTGCTGCAGAATCTCATAGGGGGTCATTCCCTGCTGTGCCAGCGCAACGGTGCCCCACTGCGACAGCCCCTCGCACTGCACGGCGCGCCCGTCGCAGAAGGCGGCGAACAGCGGCTCCAGCCTGCCCTGCCGCCGCACATAATAGGGGAAGAGCTCCTCCGCCAGATACCCGATATTCTGGAAAATCTCACGCCCGTAGACAAATGCCTGATCGTACTGCGTCACGCTCGTGATGTCAAAGGGATAGCCGCGGGAACGGTACCATTCGGTGTAGATGCGGTTGAGCGCGAAGCTGCTGATCGCGTAGAGATTGGCGCGCAGGGCGTTTTCGTCCCATGTCGGGAAGATTTCGCTCGATGCGACGTTTTTGAGGTAGGCGATATAGGGCACGGTGACATTTGCCGCGTCGGAATCGGGTGTGCCGAGATGCACGGTGATCGTCTCGGGGATGGCGGGCAGACCCTCTTTCATCGTCCCTCCGCTCCTTTCTGCCCTCACGGGCGCGGCATATTGTTATAGAAGGTCTGCGCGCCGGTGAGGCTGTCGGTCTGACCGGCGGGCAGGGGGATCAGGTCGAAGCTCTGCACCGAGACGACCCCCTCGAAGACCGGCACGTCGGTGCTGCTCTCGCGGTAATAGCCCTCTGCGTGCACAGTGATGTCGTAGGACGCATAGGGCGGGAACTGCTGATGGGACTGTGAGGGCGGCGCGGGAACCTGCACCTCCTGCGTATCGCCGCAGGCATCGGTGAGCTGCAGCGCGATGAGCACGGTGTCGGCGCCCCGCAGCTGCGTGATCAGCACGGTCGCCCCGGGAACGGGTCTGGCGCCGCCTGCCGTGCGCACATGCACGAGGATTCCGCCGCCGGTCTCCGGCTTGACGGCGGTGTCCTCCGGCGACATGCCGGATGCTTCGGGCATCTCCGGTGCAGAATCTGCGGTCGGCTCCGCTGCGATATCCGCAGTATCCTGCGGCATCGGCGGCTCGGGGATATCCGCGGGCGGCTCGGGATTATCCGGAGCCGGCTCGGGCTGTGCGGTCTGCTCTGGGATATCGGCAGGCGGCTCAGGCTGTGCGGTCTGCTCGGGAATATCCACGCGCGGTTCAGGCTGTGCGGTCGGCTCGGGGATATCCGCGCGCGGCTCGGGAACGGAAACCGGCACAGCCTCGGGCACGGGCGCTGCGGGCTTGGGCGGCGGGTCGAGCTGCCTTGCGGCATAGAGGCGGAAGAGCTCCTCACGGTAGCGCCTTGCTGCCTCATCAAATTCCTGTCGGGTCAAAAAAATCGCCCTCCTTGCATGTGATCGTTGAATCTCCGGCGGCGGAAAACGGGCTCCGTCGGTTCAATCTATGCAAGGAAGGGCGTTTTTATGTCACCAGATCGAGTTGGGCAGCAGGCAGCCGGTGACCGCGTCGGTGCCGCGGCGGATCGCAAAGAGTGCATCGTAGGCGCGCTCGGTGTCGGGCTGAAAACCGCCGCTGTGCAGCTTTCCGAGATCGAGCAGGAAAATGCTGTCGCAGCTGCGGTTGTCGATCAGACAGATCTCCGTGCGCTCGGTGTCGGTGTAGCGCTGAAGCGCAGAGGTCTGATTCAAGCCGTGTGCGTAGAGCTCGAGCGGCATTGCGTGGGGTGCGCCGCCGTCCGCATCGCAGCGGATGAGCATGCCGTATCCGCGGCCGCGCCGCAGATATTTCCCGAGTGTGTCGACATAGCGCCAGTTGGAGTAATAATAGACCGAATCCTCCGTGACGGTCCAGTGCTGTGCCTTTGCACAGCGGAAGTGTGCGATCACGGTCTCGGGCTTGCCGATGCCGCCGACCGGGAGCCGGCAGAGCGATAACTGACTGCCGTCCGGGGCATCCGCCTGATGCTGCACAAAATAGACATATCCGGAATTGCAGCAGACGCCGAGCGAATTGTTGACGGTGAGCACCGTGTTGTAGAAATTCGTCTCCAGATTCCAGTGCAGGAGCTTGGATTCTATATGCGTGCTGCCCGCGCTGTCCTCCGCGCGCACGTCGGCGGTCATCCAGACGTCGGAGCCAAAGCAGTCCGCTGCGGTGATCTGCGTGACATTGCGCGGCAGCTCCAGTGTCTGCGCCTGCGTGCCGATGCTGCTGCCGAGGCAGGTAATTGAACGGTCCCTGATGAGGAACCATTTGCCGCGCATATAGTTCAGATCGCCGAGCACGGAGCGGTCGTTCGTGTCTGCCGAGAGCTGCTGCTTTGCGGTTTCATCCGTCCACATCACGGAATAGGAATTGCCGGTTTTATTGCCGTATGCCCGGAACGTCCAGCCGCTGCGGAGCAGAAAGCCCGACTGCAGACCCGTGATGCTGATCGGGTCACTGAAGCTGAGCGGACAGTCCGTGCCGTCGATGTGCATGCAGTCCGGCTTCTGACAGAGCAGGGAAATGCCGTTCCAGCCGCCGGAATTGGGCTGCAGTGCGATGCGGTATCGCCCGCAGAACAGGTAGTCCGCATTGCAGGAGATCTCGGAGTATGCCGGGGTCCAGCGCATATCGGCGGCGGTGCTGTCTGCCGCAAAGTTGACCAGCGGCGATTCGACCGACATGCTGCCGTATGCCGAGAGCTTGCCGTCGGACACGCCGATGTCGGCAGCGCCGCGCTCATTGGCGGGCGGATAGACGGTCCCGCCGGTGACAGCGGTCTCGGTCTGGTCGGTGCTGTCAGCCGCGGCGGTGGTCGCGGGCTCGAATTCCGAGGTGTTGAGCACGCCTGCGGATTGCTCGACCTGCGGTGTACTGCCCGGCTGCAGCTCGGTGCCGGGCTTTGCTCTGAGCGCCGCGATGCCGGTGAATGCGAGCGCTGCCGCACCTGCTGCAGCGCCCAGAAGCAGCGCCCCTCTGCCGATCTGCCGGAGCACTGCACGGTGATTTCTGTTCTGCGATGCCGCCTCCGCACGCTGCTGCACCTCGCGGAAGAACTGCGGTTCAACGCCGTGCACGGCATCCAGAATATCCTTTTTTCTCACAGCCATCCCTCCTTTTTGAGTGCGCGCCAGAGCTTTTTTCTGGTGCGCATGAGCGAAACGAGCACGCTGCCCTGCGAAATTCCGAACGCCTCGGCGATCTCGGCGACGCTGCGGTCATTGCCGTAGCGGGCGACAAACACGGTGCGCGCATCGGCGGAAACGGTGCGCAGAAAGCGGTTGATCGCCTCGGTGAGCAGTGCGTGATCGAGCGCGGATTCCACGCTGTCGGGCGCGGAGACGGCAGCCATGCCGGAGTCATCGAGCGAGAGCTCCTTCAGACCGCCGCCGCGCTTGGCGGCATTGCGGGTGCGCAGGCGCTGCACGCAGAGATTGCGGACAGTCCTGAGCAGATAGCTCTGTAGATGGTCGGGCTCTGCGGGCGGGATCGCGTTCCAGAGATTGTGCAGAGCGTCGTTCACGATTTCCTCGGCGTCCTGTTCGCTGCCGAGCAGGCGGCATGCCTCCTCGCGGCAGCGGTCGCCGAACTGTGCTTCGAGGATGCGCAGAGCAGATTCGTCTCTGGCTGCAAAGCGTGCGAGGATTTCCCTGTCGTCCATGCTGTCACCTCCTGCCGGATTCGTTTTGAGGTCCCTC
>JAEELE010000119.1 GCA_016288755.1 Oscillospiraceae bacterium | reverse complement strand
TCCGGCGAATCGGCGCCCGTCACGCACCGCCTGCTGCTGACCGTGATCTCCGCGGCGGCATGTCTGGCGATCGCTGTGGGGCTCGGCGCTGTGATCTGGCGCCTGAACCGCCCCGGCATTTCCCCCGAGATCAGCGCGAACACCTCGCAGACCGAGCCCGCTGACTCCGGTCTGGACGGCGATACGCCGACCGGTGAGCCTTCCGACGTAACCGGGCACACCGAAACGCAGACGACCGTATCAGCACAAACCGAGACAGCAGCATCGACGGAGACAACTGCGGGCGCGGCGGAAACCGAATCCCGGACAAACCCGCGCACAGCGGCAGTCAGCACATCCGCGGTCACGACCATGCAGACCGCCGCGCGCACGACCGCGACCGTTTCGCAGGGCACAAGGGCGGTGACATCACGATCGGACACCGCGCCGGAGACGGTCACGACGACCGTGCAGCGCATTCAGCAGGCAGACCCCGAACAGGTCATCGCGCAGCTCAGGGCGGGCTATGCGCATGAATTTGACTGGCAAGGTCCCTGCGAGATCGACTGGCTGCCCTACGGCGTGGCGTTTCTCTGCCGCGACAGCGATCTGCCGGCGCTGAAAACCGGTTCGATCGGGCAGTATCCGGTCAACTGGTCTGAGGGCGCGTGGACGGATTTCGGCGGAAGCGGCTGCCGCGTTCTGGAAGCCGCCCCTGTGGACGGCGCGACCGCTGACAACTGCCTTGTGCAGCCGGTAGCGGGCTTTGCACAGAAATACGGGCAGATGAATGCCGGGCACTCGTTCACCTTTCACTATGAGCAGGAGGTCATGTGCTCTGTGAAGGACGATTATTCTGCGTATGCGCAGGACGGCTGGACGGTCTGCATGGCGTCAGTCGAAGCGGCGCTCTGCCTCACGCCGGACGGCATGATCTACCGCGATGATTCGGCGCTGATCGAAGCGCTTGCCGAAAAGCCGGAGACCGTGCTGCTCGGGATCGTGTACGGCGAGGAGCATGTCTATGCAGATATTTTTCCCGGCGAGCTGCTGCTGCACATTCCCGGCGATGCCCCCGACCCCGCAGCATTTGCCGCTTACGGTCTGCTGTATTCGCTCCCTCCGGCGCCGACGCCGGGCTGCTACTATGTTGATCGCCCCCAGATCTGCTGCAGCGAAACCGGCTGGTATGCACTGAAGCTCTCCGACGCGGTGCGCGGACGCTTCTGCGGCAATCAGGGCAATATCTTCGATTACGCGGAGATGCAGCAGGTGTGCAGCGAGCTCATGCAGCTGCCCGGTGTCCGGCTCGCACACCCCGCGATGGCGTACTTGGAGTGAGAAGTGAGAAATGAGAAGTTGTTCCGCCGCTTTTCATTCTGCAAAAAAAATGAATCAGCCGTCCCGGATTTGGGACGGCTGATTTTTGTAATATCGACGAGTGAAGCGGGAATGACAAGTCATTTCTCACTTCTCATTTCTAATTTCAGATTTCGATCGCGCCGAGGGTCTCGCCGATCTTGCTGTGCAGCAGGATATCGGCGCGGCTGTCCATCGGGGTCTCGCCGCGGTTGATCAGCGCCAGCGTATCCCCGCGGAAATAATGCACCAGCCCCGCCGCCGGATAGACCGCCAGCGACGTGCCGCCGATGATCATCATATCCGCCTCGCGGATGCAGCGCACGGATTCCTCCATCACGCCGCTGTCGAGCGATTCCTCATAGAGCACCACATCGGGCTTGATCAGTCCGCCGCATTTGTCGCAGCGGGGCAGCCCCTTCGACTGCGCGATCTTCTCCGCGCCGTAGAACGCGCCGCAGTCAAGGCAGTAATTGCGCTGCACGCTGCCGTGGAGCTCGAGCACCTTGCGGCTGCCCGCCTTCTGGTGCAGCCCGTCGATATTCTGCGTGATGACCGCGTTGAGCTTGCCCGCCTGCTCCCACTTTGCCAGCGCGATGTGCGCGGCGTTCGGCTCTGCCTCGCCGAGCAGCTTGTCGCGGTAGAAGCGATAGAATTCCTCGGTGTGCCGCAGGAAAAAGCTGTGGCTCAGAATGGTCTCCGGCGGGTAGTCGTATTTCTGGTTGTAGAGCCCGTCGACGCTGCGGAAATCGGGAATGCCGCTTTCGGTCGAGACACCCGCGCCCCCGAAAAAGACGATCGTCTTTGCCCTTGTCACTGCCTCCTGCAGTCTCTCAAATGCTGCTTCCATAAAGCAAACCTCCCTCATGTAAAGTCACGTTTCAATTTGACGGAGCGAGTGAGCAGTTCGGAGTTAGGAGTGAGAAGTTGCGGTGCCCGCTTCGCGGGCGGATTTGGATGAGACAAAGTCCCGCAGCGCCTTCTGTTCCGCGGCAGAAATGAAAATGACGGAACAACTCCTCACGCCTCACTTCTCATTCCTAACTTGACCTCCTACCTGCTCCCTGCTCCCTCCTGCCTTCTGTTTCAGCCTCCGCGGACTGCCTTGCCGAGCTTGATCGAATACAGATACCACGCCTTGACGGGCTTGCCGGTCAGCAGCTCCAGCGCCGCCTTGTAGAGCAGCAGCTGCTCGGTGTAAAGCTGCAGCAGCGCCGCCCCGTCCGGGACGTCATCGGTTTTGTAGTCGACGAGCACATAGCCGTCGGGCTCCTCAAAGTACAGGTCCATAATGCCGATCAGCATACCCTCGGTCCCGGCGTAATCCGCGGCGATCTGACTGAGCTCCTCCGGGAGCCTCAGGTCGCTCAGGCGCACGGTGAATTTCCGCTCGCGCGCAAAATCGCGATGACCGGAGACTGCGCCGAGCGCACGGCGGCAGAGCTCGGATTCAAAGAAGCTCTGCACACGGCTGCCGCGGACGGCATCTGCCTGCTGGGACGTCAGTCTGCCCTGCTTTGCAAGCGTGTCGATCTGCTCTTCGAGATGCGCCGAAGCCTGCGCAAAATCCGCATACTGCAAAAAGGTGTGGACGGCGGTGCCGCGCTCCGTGCCGGAAAGACCGTTCCTCTCGCGCATAAAGAGCGGGATTCGCAGCGGGACGGAAAAATCCTCTGCCTTCGCCAGCTCGGAAACGCCGTATTTCGCGGTGAGCTGTGCCAGAGCGGTGTCGTATGTTTGTTCGCACTGTGCGGTCAGCTGTTCGGTCAGTGCGGCATCGGGCTCAGCCGCGGCGGTCTCGCCGGTGTCCGCCTGTGTCTCTGTCAGCGCAGGGAAGGCGACCGACAAAAACGGCTGAGCGGAATCGGCTTCGCAGCTGACCTCGAGCGTCCTGCGGAGCGTCTCACAGGCGGTGTTGCGCAGCAGCGCCATGACGAGCCAGTCGCGCATGCAGCCTGCACGCGCCGTCAGCAGATCGGTCTGACCGCCTGCATATTCCTGCTCGGCGGCAAATTCGGCAGCATCATCAAGCGATTTCTTCGCAAATGACAGCGGCAGGATCAGATGCTCTCTTGCGCGGGTCAGTGCGACATAGAGCAGGCGCAGCTCCTCGCTGAGCGCCTCCCTGCGTGCGCGGGCGATGACCGTCTGTGCCGGGAGCGAGCTGCCCTTTGCGAAGCGTTCGGGGTCGAGCAGCTTGAAGCCGATGCCGACCTCCGCGTGGAACTGGCAGACCTTCTTCTCGTCCTCGGAGGAGAAGCTGCCGTCGCTCCTCGCGAGAATGACAAACGGCTTTTCGAGCCCCTTGGATTTGTGGATCGTTTTGAGCACGACCGCGTCGTCGGTGCCGTTGGGGACAGACCCCGCCGCGAGATCGGCGCCGCGGGCGGTGAGTGCGTCGAGATAGCGCAGAAAGCCCGAGAGCCCCCCGCCGGAATTTTCCTCATAATTCTTGGCGTGCTGGATCATCGCGCGGAGATTTGCCTTCTTCTGCGCGCCGGAGCCCTGCAGCACAGCGTCGGCATCGAGCCGGATCAGACCGAGGAAATCCTTCTCGGCGAGCAGCCTGCGGATGAGCTGCTCGGGGGTCTCCGTGGCAGCGAACAGCCGCATTTTCGTGAGGAAATCGAGCAGATCGCAGATGCGTCCGAACAGCGCGTCGTCAAAGTCCTCTGGGAATGTCTCCGCGGGCTTTTCCTCGCCGGTCTGCTCTGCTTCGGGCAGCCCGTCGGATTCATCCGCCGTCTGTTCGCCGTGTGCCCTGTCATACAGCCGGCGCAGATGCTCCATCGCGGGGAACAGCTTGCGTTTCCGGTCGGTGATGCGCAGCAGCGCGAGATCGTCGAGCGTGAAGCCGAACATCGGCGAGAGCATGACCGCCGCCATTGCGGTGTCGAGCAGCGGATTGTCGACCGCGCGGAGCATCGAGAGCAGCAGCCGGATCTCCGGTGCGCTGAGATAATCGCTCATCTCGGGCGCCGCAGAGGCGATCCCCCTCGCCGCGAGTGCCTCGGCATAATCCTGCATGTGCGTCTTCGTGCGCATGAGAATGAGGAAATCCTTCGGCTGGCAGGGGCGCTCCTGCTTTGTATCCTTGTCGGTGATGACGGTCTGCATGTCGAGATGCTGCCGGATGCGTTCTGCAACGGCTGCGGGCTCGTCCTCGTATCCGAGCAGCAGTTCGACGGGGCGATTGCCCTCGGGATATTCCGCGCCCTGCACGAGCTTCTGCGTGTCGTCATAGCGGATCTCGCCGACCTGCTCCGTCATGAGCTGCGAGAAGATGCAGTTGACCGCTTCGATGATCTCGGCGGTGCTGCGGAAATTCATGTTCAGGCTGATCAGCGTGTTTTCGGTGAGCGCCGGCTCGCCGGAATAGGGCACGCTCGCTGCGGTCGCCTTGCTGAAATTCGCGGGATTGGCGTTGCGGAAGCGGTAGATGCACTGCTTCGCGTCGCCGACAAAGAACAGATTGCTGCCGTAGTGCTCCGCGTCGCCGCCGCGGGAGAGCAAGCGGAAGATCAGGTCCTGATGGTCGTCGGCATCCTGAAATTCGTCGACCATGATGCACGAGAACTGCGCGGAGAGCTGCTCTGCCAGTTCAGTGCGGTGAACGGTCAGATTGCCCGCTGCATCGCGCTCGGGGGTTGCCAGCAGCCGGAGCGTCATCTGCATGGCGTCGGCAAAGCTCACGGCATTGCGCTCGCGCTTGCGCGTGAGAAGCTCCTCCCGCAGCGCAGCGATCATTTCCCCGGCTGCCCGCAGAAGCTGTGCATGGCGGCTCAGATCGTCTCCGGCGAGCGCGAGCGGCACTGCCCAGTCGCGGATGAGCCCGGTCGTTTTCTGCACGCCTTTTTCCGTACTGAAGCCGCCGTAGATCTTCTTGGCATGATTGCGCAGCGCCTTGCCCTGCCTGAGCGGCTCCTCGTGCCCTTTGTTCTTGAATTGTATCGTGCCCCAGAATTTCGTACGCAGCAGATCAGAGAGCCTTGCGCAGTCGCGGTCGGCACATGCCTGCACGCGCTTTTCCAGCTCGCTGACCTCGTCGCTGATGATCGCGAGCTGATTCGGCTTCCCGTGCGCCTTCACGATTTCCTGCGACTGCTTCAGCAGCGCATACGCCTCGCCGAGCGACCGTCCGATCTCCGAAAAGGCGAGCTCCAGCATGGTGCCGTCCTCGCAGCGCTTTGCCGCATCGGTCAGCAGCTGCTCGCCGAAGGGCTTGCGCTCGGTGAAATCGAGCAGCGTCAGCAGGATGTTCTCCAGCTCGGTGTCATTGCCCGTGCAGAAGGCATCGGTCAGCAGCGTCAGCGCCTCTCTGACCGCGGGCTCGGACTGCGCGCGGGTGTGGTATTCCTCCAGCACGGCAGACGCCGCCTGCGCCCGCAGGATGCGGTCCTCGTTCTCGTCGAGCGTGCGGAAATCCGCGGCGATATCGAGCTCCGCAAAATGCTCGCGCATCAGGCGGTAGCAGAAGCTGTGGATCGTCGAGATGCTCGCGCACTGCAGCATGGTCTGCTGTCTGCGCAGCCATGTGCTCTCCGGGTGCTCCAGCAGCGCCTTGTCGAGCGCGCGCGTCAGACGGTCGCGCATTTCGGCGGCAGCGTCGTTGGTGAAGGTCATCACGGCGAGTGTCTCGGCAGGGACGCGCTCCGCACCGTCCTCCTTCATGAGCAGCTGCACCAGCCGCTGCACGAGCACGGCAGTCTTGCCGCTGCCCGCCGCCGCGCTGACCGATACGGACGCGCCGTGCGCCTCGATCGCGGCCTGCTGCTCAGGTGTCCAGTTCATCGCCATCGGTGCTTTCCTCCTCTCCCGTTCCGTCCATCACCGCGCGTATTTTCGCAGTGATCTCCTCCCGCTTTTCGGGCTTTCTGCAAACTGCGGGGCGCTCCGTGTCCATGCCGCAGATATCGGCAAAATCGCAGCGGGCGCACGCATCGTCGTAATAGTCGTAATCATTCGGGTTCACGCGCTTCATCGGGTTCGGGGCGACATCGCCCTCGGAATATGCCTGCAGCTCCGCGGAGAGCACCTTTTCGACATAGGTGCGCAGCCGCCCGAGCTGCTCCTGCGTGAAGACCATCGAATCCTTCGTCAGCACAGGCTCGCCCTCGCCGGTGTCATTCTCCGCAAGCTTTGCGGGGATATAGACGCCCGCGATCTGCTGCTCCATCTTCGAGAGAATGCCGCGGTCGCAGAGCACGGTCCCGTGCATCCGGAAATACTCCGCGAGGATATCGGCACGCGGGGTCATATCGCTGCGCGCGCGGTCGCTTTTCGGCATTCCGGCGGGCATATAGAGCACACCGGCAGCCTCCGCACCGACATAGTGCGTCGGGTCGTCGAGCAGCGCGAACAGATAGAGCAGCATCTGCAGATTGAGCCCGTAATAGAGATTCGCAAGCAGGAAATCCTGCCGCCCGGTCTTGTAATCGACCACGCGCAGATAGGTCTTGCCGTCCTCCGTGCAGCTGTCAACACGGTCGATGCGCCCGTTCAGGCAGATCCGGATGCCGTTCGGGAGCTGCAGCGTGAAGGGCTGCGTGTGGTCCTCCTCCTCGCTGCCGAGCCTGCCGATCGCAAGCTCCGTGTCGGTCGGGAGAAACGCGGACTGGCGCATTTCCTCCTGGGTGTGCAGCAGCAGCTCGATGATGCGGGCGGTCATGCGGCGGTAATTCTCCATGAAGCGCTGCGGACGCCGGTTTCCGCCGCCGAGCTCCTTCTGCAGGAAGGTCTCGGCGCAGGTCTCGGCATGCTGCCGCAGATCGTCTGCGGTCATGGCGAGGAAATCCTCGCGGGTGCTGTGCTGCCGGAAGAGCTGCTGCATGCAGTAATGTACGAGATTGCCGCCCGAGAGCGGGTTGAGGTCCTGCTTTTTGCGGACATAGAGCCGCAGACCCTTGCTGCAGAAGGCGCGGAAGGGGCATTTCATCGCGGTGTCGATGAAGGTCGCGGAGACCTGCACGGTGTCGCCGGTCAGCGCACGCATCCGCTCAGGCGTGCTGATGCGCAGTGCGGCGGGGTCACGGCGGCGCTGCAGACGCTCCAGCCGTTCCGCGCTGTCCTTGCGCGCTCTCAGCATTGCCAGCACCGATGCCTGCTCCGCGGGCGTGATCTGATAATCCTGCACGAAGCTCTGATAGGCAGCGGCAGCGGTCGTGACATAGAATGCCGCGCCGAGCTCTGCAGCGTTCCGCTGCGCCGTTTTCGGAAGCAGCGTCTGCACGCTCTCGATCAGTGCCGAGGGGCGGCGCACCGTGCCGGATTCGTCGGCGAGCGGATAGCACAGGAAGAGCTGCCCGGAGGCGGCAGAGAGCGCCTTGTAGACGATCAGACGCTCGTCGGCGCAGAGGTCGCGCACGGAGCGTGCCAGTGTGATTTTGCATTCATCGGCGAGCCTTGCGCGCTCCTGCTCGGAGAAGAAGCCGCCCGCGGAGATATCGGCAGGGAAAAGCCCTGCATTGACGCCGAGCACGAACACCACCGACGGCGAATCATAGCGCGCAGCCGCGGCGCTCTGCACGGTCACGGCATCGAGCGTCTGCGGCGGGACCGCGATCTGGTCGCCGCGCAGCACCGCGGCAAACAGCTCCGAGAGCTGCTGTGTCGTCACGGGGACGTCAGCGAGGGCATCGCGCATCGCGTCGAGCAGCTCGGTGAAGCGGTTCCACAGCGCGCGCAGGGCACGTCCGCCCGCGATATCGCCCGCGTCCTTGCGCTTGGAGGCAAGCCCGCCGACGCGCTTCGGAATGCCCATCGCCTCGATGCATCTGTAGAGTGCCACGCAGCAGTCGCCGCCGGTCACGGGCTTTTCGCCGCTTCTGCGCACGGCTTCGCGCAGCTTCAGCACCGGCTCCATCAGCATCTGACGCGCCTTCTCGCAGAAGCCGTTCGGGTCGGTGTCCTCTGCGAACGGGCTGTCCCACTGGCTCCCTTCAATATCCCAGATGAACGCATAGTTTTCGAGCTCTGCGGCGTGCTGGGGGCTCAGGGGGCTCAGCTGGGTCTTGAGCAGCGTGAGCACGGCATCGGTCGTGCTGCGGTGTGCGAGCGCGAGCAGACACAGCGGGAGCTGCATCACGGCGGTGTGCAGCACCGAGCGGTGGTGGTCGATGAAGAACGGGATCTCATAGCGCGTGAAGGCTTCCTCCAGCAGACTTGCGTATTCGGAGGCATCGTGCATCACGACCGCGATCTCGCGTGCCCGGACCGCGCCGGACGTCAGGAGCTGCCGGATCTGTGCGGCGGTGTATTCCGCCTCGAGGGTGATGTCGGTCGCCTCGCAGACCGTGACGGCGGATTCCTCCGTGTATTCGGGGATATTCTGCTCCGTGCTGAACAGATACCGGCTGAGGTGCCCGAGCGACGGCGAACGGAACCGGTGCTGCTCCGTCAGCGGGATGGCCTCGAAGCCGATGCCGAGCGATTTGGCGGTATCGCGCAGCCAGCGCGCCGTCTGCCCGACCGCGTCGAAGCGGGAAAACTCCGGCGCCTCGAGGTCGTCGGTGCGCAGTGCGATCCAGAGGTCGTCCGCATCGCGGAGCATGACGCGCAGCATTTCGCGCTGGTCGCCGGTGAAGGATTCAAATTCGTCGAGGAAGACCGTTTCCCCGCACAGACACCGGCTGCTGTCGGCATATTTGGCGGCGGTCATCTGGTCGCAGAGCGTGTCGCGCAGACCGTGACTGTCGAGCTCCGTGAGATAATCCGCGTAGATGCGAGCAATATCGAGCAGCTTATTCGCAAGCGGCGGCTCGGTGTGCGCAGCGGCATCGGCGAGCTGCTCGGGGGCCGTGCCGGACTGGATCAGCTCTCTGATCTGCGCGGCGAGCTCTGTGAGGAAGCCGGGCTTTGCCGCGGCTCTGCCGTAGAGCGTGAGGGCGTTCGATTCGGTCAGGTGCCGGAGCACGCGGTGCAGCGTGACCGTGCGCATGACGTCGTCGGCGGCATTGCGGGGCGCTTCTGCGATGTGCTCGAGCAGCTCCTCCGTGAGATTGCGGAAGCTGCCGGTGATGATGCTGTTGAACCGCACGGCGCCGAGCGCATCATAGAGCAGGCGGTCAAAGGTGAAGCTGAACTGCTCGGGGACGAGTGCGCGTACGCGCCTGCCGGCTTCGGCAGCCTGTCTGATCTGCGCATACAGCGCCGCGGATTTGCCGCTGCCGGAGCACCCGAGAATCATATGCAGCATGTGCATGCCTCCAATCTATAGCTGTGATAATAACAGTATACCATATCAGATGTTCAAAATATATACATCTGGAAAAATTTTATCGGTGTTTTGAAAAATCCCTTCAGGGAGGAGTGAGCAGGTAGGAGGCAGCAGGTGAGTGAGGAGTGAGAAGTTGTTCCGTTGCTGACAATGAAGAAACCGTTCCGAACCCTTAAGGGCAGATGAAGATTCAATGAGGATTCGCCAAAACCGCTTGAAAAGCCCTCCCCGGCGTGATATACTCATCGCAAAGGAGGGATAACCAATGAAAACAATCAAGAAGAAAATCAAATGGCAGACCGACCTGCTGCTGTGCGGCATCGGCGGTGCGCTTGCCGGACTGGTCGTGCAGGTGTCGCAGTGTGTCGGCTGGGGCATGCCCTACGCCGTCGGGCAGGTCTGCATGGGGCTGCTGCCGTGGACGGTGCTCGGGACTGCGCTGAGCCTGCGCAGCCGCTGCGGACTGCATGCGGCGCTGCGGGTGCTCTGCTGCTTTCTCGCGCTGCTCTTCACCTATGCCGTGAGCGGGGAGCTCGTCGGATGGTGCAACGCCTATGAGATCGCGGCGGGATGCATGATCCTGCCGTTCGCTGCCGTGGCTGCATGGTTCATGCGCGCCAAGCGCGGGCTCCCGGCGGTGCGGGTCGCGGTCGGTGCACTGGGCGTCTGGGCGATGCTGATGGACCTGATCTTCCGCAGCGGGGTCTGCTTCCGCGAATTATCGCTTATGCTGCCGCTGCTGGTGTATCATTTCTACACGCTGTCGACGGTGAGACCGCAGCGCACCTGCAGGGCATGTCCCGCAACCCGCTGAATGCAGAACGGATTCTGAACGGGAAACGCCCCGCTGTGCCTGCTGCCGCTCACAAGCCGTACTTCTTCCGGATGCGCGAGAGCTTGTCGCCGACCGGCTTTGCAAACAGCATCAGGAACAGCAGGTTGGACACCGCATACAGCGCCGTATACGGCAGTGCAGTGCTGAGTGCCGCGGCGTATTCGTGCAGCGAAAAATGCTCATAGGTCCACACGGTCGTCCAGACATCGAGCAGCATGGAATATGCCACGCCCGAGAGCAGCCCGTAGGCATAGAGCAGCACGCGCGAGCGGATCAGGGGCTTTGCAAAAATCCCCGCGGTATACCCGATGATGCCCCACGCGAACATCTGAAAGGGCGTCCACGGTCCCTGCCCCATGACAAAATTCGACAGCACCGCCGAGAGCGCCCCGACGAGAAATCCCGCCTCGCGCCCGAGATAGAGCGCCGAGAGCACGGTCAGCGCGGTGATCGGCTTGAGCAGCGGGAGCAGCCGCCCGATCACCGAAAGCGCCGTCATCACCGAGACAAGGATCATGCGCCGCGTGCCGAGCTCGCGCTTCTCAAAGCCCGAGAGAAACAGCAGCAGCGCCAGCGCGACCATCAGAAAGCTCACGAGCGCATAGTGCTCCGAGCGCCAGCCCAGCGCGGTCAGCAGAATGATCGCGGGCATGATGCAGAACGGCAGTGCGACCCGCAGAAACTGCCGCAGCCGCGCACTTCTGATCGTGATCACTCCGTGCACCTCCCGTTTTTGCGGCAGAGCGCCGCGGCATCGGCGACTGTCACGCAGCCCTCGTATTTTCCTCTTGTCATGCGGCTGACCGCCGTCGTGTAGAACACATTTTCCGCGAACATCTCCCGCGGGCTGCCGCAGGCGATCATTGCCCCCTGCGACAGAAATCCGACCCTGTCTGCGTATTCCGCCGCAAATTCGATATCGTGCGTGACGAGCAGCACGGTCACGCCCTGTGCCGTCAGTGCGCGCAGCACCTGTGCGAGCCGCTGCTTTGCGGCCGCATCGAGCCCCTTTGTCGGCTCGTCGAGCAGCAGGAGCCGCGGGTCCGTCAGCATGACCTTTGCCAGCGCAAGCAGCTGCTGCTGTCCGCCGGAAAGGTCATAGGGGTGCATCGGCAGCAGCGGCGTTAAATCAAACGGAAAATCGCGCAGATGCTCCGCATAGTGCTTATCCAGCTCGGCAAGCTCCTCGTCCGCGGTATTTTTGAGGAATACGGTCTGCACGTCCTGCGGCAGCAGCGTGACGCAATTGCGGTAAAGCGAGCGATCCTTATATTCGCGGATGGACTTCCCGAATACGCGGATTTTGCCCGACTGGGGCTTGAGCAGCCCCGCCGCGCAGCCCAGCACGGTCGATTTGCCCGCACCGTTTCCGCCGATCATGCAAAAGAGCTCCCCCGAAAGCACACAAAGCTCCGTGCCGCAGAGAACATCTGCGGCTTTTTTGCTGTATCGGAAAAACACCTCGGAAAATTCCAGCGCCGGCTCGGTCTCCGCGCGGGGCTGCGGCTCGGGCAATTCACGAATATCCGCGCGAAACTGCGGCAAAAGCGTGCGGCGCGCATCGCTGACCGAGAGCGGGCATTCCCCGGTGCCGCCGACGGCATACCAGAGCCGGGCGGCTGCGGGCATCGCGGGGAGAACGGGGTCATCCGCACGCAGTGACGACAGCACCGTGCGGGGGGCGCCGTCTGTGCGCAGATCGCCCCTTCCCATCACGACAAGGCGGTCGCAGACGGGAATCACGTCGCCGAGGCGGTGCTCCGCGATGACAACGGTCAGCGCAAAATCGCGGTTGAGCCGCTGCAGCGTCGTCAGAAAGTCTGCGGCGGCGATCGGGTCGAGCTGTGCGGTCGGCTCGTCGAGCAGCAGGAGCCTTGGCTGCATCATCATCACCGAGGCGAGATTGAGGATCTGCTTTTGCCCGCCCGAGAGCGTCGAGGGGTCGCGCGAGAGCCAGTTCTCCATGCCGAAATAGGACGCAAGCTCCGCGATGCGCCTGCGGATGACCGTCTGCGGCGTGCCGAGATTTTCAAGCCCGAATGCCAGCTCATGCCACACGCGGTCGGTGACGATCTGCTGCTCGGGCTGCTGCATCACATAGCCGATCTGGGCAGCGGCGGTCTTCGCATCGAGCGACGAGAGCGCCTGCCCGAAAAACTCGATCTCGCCCGACTGCGTGCACAGCGGCGCGAGGGCGGGCTTGCACATCCGCAATAGGGTCGTCTTGCCGCAGCCGGTCGGACCGCAGACCGCGCAGAGCTCCCCCGCCTGCACGGTCAGGCTGAGACCGTTCAGCACGGGCGTGTCGCATTCCGGATAGGTGACCGTCAGATTCCGGACCGCAAGTGCTTCCATCGGAGTGCCCCCCTTCCCTCAAAGATCAGCGGCAGCAGTGCAAGCAGCGTGTATGCCGCAATGCCTGCGAAATAGCCCATTCGGTGCACAGGCGGCGTGACCGTCGGGTAATACTGCCATGTCAGCGCGCCTGCCGCGATCGCCCATGCAGCCCCCGCCCCGAGCAGCAGTGCCCCGAGCAGCAGAATGATATCCCAGCTGCGCCAGCGGTAGGTGACATAGCTGGTGCGTCTGCCCGTGCCGTAGCCGCGCGCGGTCATCGAGTTTGCCGTGACGATGCCGTTTTCGAGCGCCCATGTCAGCAGCACCGAGAAGACCCGCAGCCCGCCGCGGACATCGTCGATCAGATGCCCCTCGCGGTAGAGCCCGAGCCCGCGCTGCGCAAACTGAATTTTGCGCATCTGCTGCCGGAACAGCGCCAGATTGCGAATTGCCATCGAGAGCACGAGCGCGAGCTTCGGCGACAGGAACCGGAACAGATAGAAGAGCTTTTCGCTGTTCATCAGCTCGGAAAAGCTGCGGAACCAATAGAGCACGGCGGCGAGCCGGATGCCCGTGACCGCGCCGTAGAGCAGTGCCTCCGCGGTGATCGCGCGGTCGTTGATGACAAAGAGCACGCTGACCCCGTGCTGATTCCAGAGCGGGTTGAGCAGCGCAAAGAGCGTCGGCACGCCCAGTGCACCGATGTGAAATGCGGCGTGCTCCGTGCCGTGCCGCATCAGGTAGTAGCCGATGCCCGCCAGCAGCGAAATGCCGAGCAGCACCGGCTCCATGCAGAAAATCGTGATGCAGGCGGTGAGCAGCAGCACGACCGTCACCGCCGCCGGATTCATATCTTCAAAGCTGCGCATAGATCATCAGTCTCCCGACATAAGAGGTTAGAGCGGCAAAAGAGATCATCCCGGATGCAAGCGGAATCCGCATTTACAAAGACACGGTGTAAGCCCAGACGACACAGTCGCCGTCGTGCAGCGTGAAGGCGCCGCAGCCGACCGACGGGCGCTCTCCGTTGACCAGATACGTCCAGCCGGAGAGGTCGCCGAAATCAAACTCATAGAGCGACGCGATGCCCCGGACATACGCCGTTTCCACGACCTCGCCCGACACGCCGTCGACCTCGATCTGCAGGCTGTTTGCACGCACCGCGTCGTAGAGCAGCGTCAGCGCGTTCTCGTTCTCGTCGATCGCAAATTCCGTCTCCGGCAAAATCACGCCGTCTGCGGGGAACCGCTCACTGCCGGGCATCCCGAGGATGACGTCGCAGCGAATCTCCATCGTCACGGTGCCGCCGCCCCCGCGCGATTGCTCGGTGTAATACTGCGCCGGCGTTTCGATGCGGATGACCCAGATCAGCGCGATCAGCACCCCGCCGATGCCCGCGAGCGTCAGATAGGTTTTCGCGGCGCGCTTTTTCCTGCACCGGAAAATCACCGCGAGCACAAGGCAAATCGCTGCGACCGCTGCGGTCAGCGGCAGGCGGTAGGGATACTGCGTGCCGGTTGTCTGCGCGGTCTGCGTGACCGTCGTCTGCACGGTGCGCACAGCGGTCGAGGTCGTCTCCGTCGCCGTTTCGGTGCCGGATTCCGTGCGGCGTTCGGCGGTCGTCTGTTCGGCAGATCCGGTCAGCGTGACGGTCGTTTCCGTCTGCGCTGTCTGTGTCTGCGATTGTGCCGAGGTGATATCCGAAATTTGCGCAGATACGCTGTTTTCGGTCGATATCGCATTTGCCTGCGAACCGGTCTGTACGGTTGTGCTCTGCGCCGTTTTCGTTGTGTTCGCCGGGGATGCCGTTGTCTGCACGGGGGCGTCGGTCTGTGCCTGACCCGCCCAGACCGGCGTGCCGCGCAGCAGATAGAGCGATCTGCCCGCCTGCATGCACTGCTGCGAGGTATATGCGAGAAACACCTGCAGCGACGCCGCGGCGTTGACGTCACCGTCGGCGGCATGGGCATATTGCCCGGCTCCGCGCGAAAACAGTGCGACCGCGTCCGCGAGGGTGTGCCCGCTCTTGACAAATCGCGCGTCGGTCAGCGGGTCGAGCCCGAGGGTGTTCAGCGCGATCCAGACCTGCGCCGTGCTCTCGGGGTTTTCGGCGCCGTAGCTCGAAAAGCCGCCGTCGGCAAGCTGACTGCCCGACAAAAACGTCATTGCCCGCCCGATCGCTGCGGAGACCTCCGGCACATCGCGATAGGGCGCGAGCGCCTGCACGGTCATCGCGGTGACGTCGGGGTCGCCGTTTGTGCCCGGCAGCGACCAGCCGCCGTCGGCACACTGGCGCGAGAGCAGCTCTGCGGTGATCTCCGCGTTTGTCTGTGCGCAGGGCACGCCCTGATTGACCAGATGCAGCGCAAAGACCCAACTCATGATACCCTGCTGCCCGATGCTTTCGCGAAGCATGGTCTCGCAGATGCCGGGAATGCCGTCGGAGACCGCGATCAGCGCGAGCGCACAGCGCTGCTTTGCCGTTGCGCCGGAGGGCGGGCGCCGTGCGAGCAGATCGGTCATTGCGGCGCGGTAGGCGGAAAAATCGCAGTCTGCACCCGACGCGGAGAGCGCGAGCACCTGCCACTCCGGGGCGCTGCTGCCGGCGTGCTCGGTCACGGCGCCGTCGAGCCATGCCTGTAACGTCTCCCCGCCGCACTGCGACGCCAGATAGGCTTCCCGTTCGCTTTGCAGGTCTGCCGCAGATGCAGAAAGCAGCCGGAAACTGCTCACCAATATGACAAGAGCGAGCAGTCCGGCTGCAAATGCGTGTATTTGCTTAATTTTCATGCTTTCTGCGCACGAAAGCCGCAGCTCCGAGCATCGCAAGCGCCGTCACGCAGACCGCGATCGGTGCGCGCTCGCCCGCCTGCACGGCAGGGACATTCTGCGTGCCGCCCTGACTGCCGGCGCCGTCGGTATTGCCGTTCTGACCGGGCTCGTCGGTCTGTGCGGGCTGCTGCGCCTCGGTGACCGTGACCTTTGCAGCCGCGGGCACGAGGATCGCCTGCTCAGAGACCGCGCTGATGACCGCGTCGCCGACCTTGTCGAGCGTGATGACCGCCTTGCCGTCCGCGTCGGTGACAAACGAAGTCTTTTCGCCGTCGACCGTGATGACCGCGCCCTCGACCGGCTTCTGCACCGGGCTCCAGTTTTCGTCAAAGGTGCTTGCAGTCAGCGTCAGCGTGAATGCCTTGCCTGCTTCGGTCTCGACTGCCGCCTGATCGAAGTAGGTGAACATGTCGCTGTAGCCTGCCGCGTCCTTGTAGGTGTAGGCATAGAGCGCATCGCCTGCCTTGACCTCATCGGTCAGCCCGTTTGCGAAGGTGTTGTTGACCGTGTAGCCGAAGCTGCCCTGATTTTCGTTGCCCCAGAGCTTGGAGAGACCGAGTCCCCACTGCGTTTCGGAGGTCGCATAGCCTGCCGCGGCACCGCCCTCATATTTCGCCTCGTGGATGAGGTACAGCGCATCGTTGATCGTCAGCTTGCCGTCGCTGTCGGTGTCGGTGACCGTCACGGGCTCCTGCACGACAACGAGCTCACCGGTGTTCGCGATTGTCACTGTGATATCCGCGGAGCCCGCGTCCGTTGCCGCCTCGGTGACCTTGACCTTTGCGGCGGCGGGCACGAGGATCGCCTGCTCGGAGACCGCGCTGATGAGCGCGTCGCCCGCCTTGTCGAGCGTAATGACCGCCTTGCCGTCCGCACCGGTGACAAACGAAGTCTGTCCGCCGTTGATCGTGATGACCGCGCCCTCGACCGGCTTCTGCACCGGGCTCCAGTTCTCGTCATAGGTGCTTGCCTTCAGCGTCAGTGTGAATGCCTTGCCCGCTTCGGTCTCGACTGCCGTCTGATCGAAATAGGTATACAAGTCGCTGTAGCCTCCCGCGTCCTTGTAGGTGTAGGCATAGAGCGCATCGCCGGCTTTGACCTCATCGGTCAGACCGCTTGAGAAGATGTTGTTGACCGTGTAGCCGAAGCTGCCCTGATTCTCGTTGCCCCAGAGCTTGGTGATGCCGAGCCCCCACTGCGTCTCGGCGGTCGCATAGCCTGCCGCGGCGCCGCCCTCGAATTTCGCCTCGTGGATGAGATAGAGCACGTCGTTGACCGTCAGTGCGCCGTCACCGTCGGTGTCGGTGACCGTCAGCGGCTCGTTCACGACCTTGAGCGTGCCGGTGTCTGCGACCGTCACGGTGACGTCTGCCGATGCGGTCTCGTCCGCCGAAACGGGCATTGCCGCGAGTGTGCCGAACAGTGCCAGCACCGGCACTGCTGCCAGAGATAGAATTTTTTTCTTCATGGTTTCTGCTCCTGTTCTCCCGCTTCCGTGCGGGCTTGCTTGATTGCCGCTTTTTTCGCGGCGGTTCGCTTCCGTTTGGCTGCAATGCGCTTTTCCCGCTGACGTTCGGTGCGGTCATCGCTGCGCGGTGCCTTGAGCCCTGCGGCTTCGAGCGCCCGCGGAAAGGGTCCGAGGTAGGCTTTGATCAGCACGACCTCCTCCGCGGTGAAATCGCTCCGGTGCGGCAGACGGTCAAGACCCTGTGCAAGCAGGTCCGTGTGCTTTTCACAGAGCAGCGCACAGGCACGGGCTTTTCCCTCAGCCTGACTCATGCTGCGGCACCTCCAATCAGCAAAAAACGCCCCTTTGCAGCCTGCGGCGGGCAGCAAAAGGACGCAGTTCGGGCGGGCAGACAAGGGGCAGCATACAGCGATCCACTGAAAAAAGGGCGCAGTATCCCCGTGACAAGCCCGGACAACTGCACCCTTCATGCCCAAAAGTGCGGAACCGTTTTTGGCGATTCCGTCGGTCCGCTGCACATGCGGCGAGTATCCCGGCTTTCACGGTAATGGCGGTTGTGACGGATTTCCACCGTACTTCCCTCTGATTCGCATTCGCGAAGCCGCATGCAGACTGTAGTTATTATAGCACAACTGATACCAAATGTCAACCCGGCAGCAGGATCAGCCATAAGTCAGTAGGGAGCAGGGAGGAGCTGTTCCCTTTTTCTGATTCCTGCCGCTTCGCCCGGGCACATTTCTCACTTCTCATTTCTCACTCGCCGCTTCTCGTGACCGTGAATCTGACGTTCGGCGAGACGCGCACCTCGAGGGTCTGCCATTCGCGGCGCACGATCAGCTCGAGATGCCCGCGGATGCCGTAATCCGGCTCCAGCGTCGTCGATTTCAGCCGCCCGAAGCCCTCGGGGCTGTCATAATAGCTCACCTCCGGGTCGGTCTCGTAGCTGTCCTCATAGCAGACAAAGCTGCGGTGCGAGAAGTCGAAGTCCTCCGTGCCGCCGTTTTTGATATCGAACAGCAAAAACACGCATTCTGCATTATCGTTGAGCGGCGCGCTGTCCAGATCGTCGGCGTCTGCATCGCGCACGCACACGCCCGCCAGCGTATACTGCACACCGGTCTCGGGGTCGGTCTTGGTCTCGGGCGCAATTTCCAGCGACATGTACGACACACTGTCGAGCGCCGCAACTTCTTCGTCGGTCAGGCGCTTCAGCACGCCGACATGCAGCCGCGGCACGGTGATCTCCTCGTCGCTGACGCTGGTGTAGGTGTAAAAGCCCTCGCTCTGCCCCCACACCGTGACGTAGTCATCCTCCAAAAGCCGCTCGCCGCCCGCAGGCGGGGTGTAGTCCAGATAGACCACGTCGGAATAGTCGCTGCCGTTTTTCACGCCAAGCCGATAGGTGTCCTCCATCGCCTGCACAATCCTGCCGGTGAAGGTGAAATACTGCCGCTTGAGCGCATCGGCGGAGCGCGCCATCTCCGAATAGGGGATCTCGCGGCACTGCGCCTGATAGAGCGCCGTTTCCCCCTCGGAGACCGGCGCTGCGGACGGCACATATTCCTCCTGAGAGGACTGCTCCGCCGCCGCCCCGGATGAATTCGCTTCGGGCGCCGGGCTTTCGCTGTTCCCTTTCAGAATGCGCATCTGCAAAGCGGCAATCACGAGCAGCACTGCCGCCGCCAGATTGATCACGGTGCTGACGGCGAGCAGAATGCCGGAATAGCGCTGCTGTTTCTCGGTCATGGGTCGGTTCCTTTCTGCCTCAGGCGGTGTCGCTCGGGATATCGAGCAGATACCACGAGCCGTTGATGCGGTAAACGCGGGCATACTCGGTGCGGGTCTGCTCCGAATCCGCGGTTTTGTAGGTCACGTCGAAGGTGAGCCAGCAGCCGCGCGTGATCTCGACCTTACGCTGATACTGCGTGAAAATGCCGTCGGCAATGCGCGTGAGGTATTCCTCGCCGACCTCCTGCTGCTTGCGGAGCACGACCGTCGCCTTGGAATCCTGCCCGAAATAATATTTGGTTGCGGAGACGATTGCCGCGCACATGTCCTCGACGGTCACCGTGCCCTCGTCGGTGTCGGCGCCCGCCAGCCACTCGGGGAAGGCTTCGGTCATGGCGGCGGTATCGCGCTTGTTGAGCGCCTTATAATAGCGCTTGACCGGGCGCATGAAGGGATTGCGCAGCGCCAGCCAGATCAGCACGCCCGCCGAGATCATCAGCAGAAAAACGCCCAGACGGATCGCGCGCACGGTGCCGGAGACCGGCAGCCTGTCGACATTGAGCGGCTTTGGCTCAAAGATGCCCTGCTCCCCGAGCGGCTGCTCCGGGGTCGGGGATTTCGGTTCGTCAGCCATTTTGTGCCTCCTTTTCGTGCAGCGTCGGGACGAGTGCGTCGAGCAGCTGCTTTGCCTCATCGTGCGCCTGCTGATTTTCCTCGAGCGAATTCATATTCTCGTTGACCGTGCGCAGTGCCAGATAGCTGCCCTCCTTGAAGGGCGCCTCCATGCCGAGCCGCTCCGCCAGATCGGTATCATTCAGGCGGATGCGGTAGCCGTCGACCAACGGGCAGTCGGGATAGAGCGCGGAGAGATCGGTGAACATTTCCTCGGGCTGCAGATAGGTCTCCGCCTCGCTGTCACAGATCACGAGCATACACGCGGCAGACTGAAACTGCATCAGCAGCTGGGTATTGTAGGACTGCGCGTAGGTGCCGCCCTGCTCCATGCTCTCCTTCGAGACGGGGATATAGACCGACTGCACGATCTGCTTGCCGTCGCCGTTGAAATCGGGGCAGAGCTCACCGAGCATTCCGCACAGCACGTCGGAGTTGACGTAGAGCTGGGGCTGCTCGGTCAGCAGCATGATACGCACGTCGCCGTCGACGCGGGAGAAGTAGTCGTAGGTGAGGAAGGCGGCGACCAGCACGACAAATACGGCGATGCCGAGCCACCATTTGGCGTGGTAGAACCAGTTGCCGAGGCGCTGCCAGACCGTATAGTGCTTTTCCTCCTCCTCGGGGAAGTGCATGTCCTCCTCGGTGATGATGCCCTGCTTCAAGCGGATGAGGTCGACCTTCTCCTCGGCGAGCTCCTTTGCGTATTCCTCGCGGGCATGCTCTGCGAATTCGGCTTCCTTCTTCTGACGCTCGCGCTCCTTGAGCTCTGCTTTTCGCTTGGCGGCAGCGTCGATCTCCCATGCGCTGCGGAATGCCGAGACTGTTCCGGTCATCTCATGGGGGTCGCCGGCTTCCTGCGCGGGGGTCTGCGCCTGCTCTGCGTTCTCTGCGTCCTCGGGTGTCTGCGGGGATTGCTTGATTTCCTCCTGCGGATCGCTCACGGTATCACGTCCTTTCCGGTATATTATACCATGCTTTCCGCAAAAAATCAACCGCTCGGGGAGCCCGGAGCCCGGGCGGGCATTTCCCTCCGGGTACTTTTACGCGGAGCCTCCCAATGCACGTTGCCACACGGCGCTGATCGCGCCTTCTTTGGCGGCGGGCAGCCCCCGAGGAAATGAAAAATGAGAAGTGAGAAATGAGAAATGGTTCCGTCACCTTCGAGCCTGCGGCTGATTGCGGCGTTCGGAGGGGGAAGCGGGGAGCGGGGAAAAGAAGAAAGAATAGAGAATAAAGAATAATGGCGGTATCGCTTCGTGATGGATTTGAATGCCGGAACCATTGCTCACTTCTGATTTCTCACTTCTCACTTCTCACTTCTCACTTCTCATTTCTCGCTTCTCACTTCTCATTTCTCGCTTCTCATTCCTCTCCGCCGCTTGACGAGAAGGGGGTTGATGTGGTATAATATCATAGCACCGGTATGGCTGCAACACAAAACAGATAAAGGGGTACACGACTATGTCATTCGACCGTCTGATTTCCAAGATCATCAGCATGAAAAACCCGACCGTCGCCGGGCTCGACCCGAAGCTCGACTATGTTCCGATGTTCCTGCGCCAGTGCTTCCTCGACGAGGACGGCGAGACCCTCAAAGCCGCCGCAAAGGCGATCTTCCGCTATAACCAGATGCTCATCGACGCGCTCTGCGATATCGTTCCCGCCGTCAAGCTGCAGGCTGCCTACTACGAAATGTACGGGCATCCCGGGATGAAAACGATGGAGCGCACCATCCGCTATGCAAAGCTGCGCGGCATGTATGTCATCACCGACGGCAAGCGCAACGACATCGGCGCGACGATGGAAGCCTATGCAGCCGCCCACCTCGGCACCTGCATGATCGGCTCCTCCGAGTGCGAGCCCTTCGGCGCCGATGCCCTCACCGTCAACGGCTATCTCGGCTCCGACGGCATCAACCCGCTGCTCAGCATCTGCCGCGAGCGCGACAAGGGCATCTTCGTCCTCTGCAAGACCTCGAATCCGTCCTCGGGCGAATTTCAGGACCTGCTGATCGACGGCGTGCCGCTCTATGCGCGCATGGGCGACAAGTGCGAGGAGTGGGGCGCCGATACCGTCGGCAATTACGGCTACAGCGGCGTCGGTGCGGTCGTCGGTGCGACCTATCCCGAGCAGCTCTCCGAGCTCCGCGCACGGCTCCCGCACACCATGTTCCTCGTGCCCGGCTACGGCGCACAGGGCGGCGGCGCGGCAGGCATCGCGGGCGGCTTCGACAAAAACGGTCTGGGCGCGATCGTCAACAGCTCGCGCGCGATCCTCTGTGCCTACAAAAAGGAGGGCTGCGACGAGCGCGATTTCGCAGGCGCCGCCCGCAGAGAGGCGCTGCGGATGCGCGAGGACCTGACCTCCTACATCAGCATCGGTTGATTGCCGTGCGGCTGCTGTTCGAGATCGACAAGCAGGATTATATTCCGGGCGGCACGGTCGGGCGGCGACCCTCCGTGCGCGGCATCATCGTGCGGCAGGGGAAAATCGCGATGATCCGTTCCCTGCGCGATGATTACTGCAAGCTCCCCGGCGGCGGCATCGACGGGGACGAGACCCATGCAGAGACGCTGATCCGCGAGGTGCACGAGGAATCGGGGCTCCGGGTCATCCCGGAGAGCATCCGGGAATGGGGCTTCGTCCGCCGCATTCAGAAGGGCTGGCACGAGGATATCTTCATTCAGGAGAATTACTACTATTTCTGCGATGCGGAGGATACTGCCGACGCGCAGTCGCTCGATGCCTACGAGGCTGCGGCGCAGTTCACGCCCGAATGGGTCACGCCCGCACAGGCGATCGCTGTGAATGAGCGGGCACGGAGCAGCACAAATTCCGACCGGCACAGGTCGGTGATGATCGAGCGCGAGAACCGCGTGCTGCGGCTGCTGTCCGAAGAATACCCCGCGCTCTTCACGGAGGGTGACGGCGGGACAGTGAAGCAGATCAGCGGCACAGCGACGCATTCCGGCAACGGCTTCCGTCCGCTGACGGTCAGCATCATCGCGACGGTATGCGCGCTGCTGCTCCCATTGGCATGCGGGCTTTCGTGCCTGCTGTTCGGCTTTGACAGTCCGACGGACGGCGGCAGCGTGTCCGGCACAGATGCCTTTGCGGTCGGTCTGCTCCTCGGCATGCTCTTCGCAGGACCGGCGGCCGTCGTCAGCCTGATCTCGCTCGCAATGAGCCTCAGAGACCGACGCGAAGCAGTGCAGAAGCCCGCTGTGAAAAGCCTGTCACTGATCGCGCTCGGCATCACGCTGTTTTTCCTATATGAAGCGTGCAGAATCAGCGGGTAATAGAAAAGGTGATACAAATGAAACAGGACAAATACACAGAAAAGCTGACCTACAAGGTCGTCAGCATGGAGCAGCTGAACGCTGCCGCATGGAGCATGGTGATCGGCTGCCCGGAGATCGCGCAGAAGGCGCAGCCGGGGCAGTTTGTCAACCTGCTGCCCGACGGCGGCTTTACGCTGCGGCGACCGATCTCGATCTGCGGCATCGACAGGGAAGCCGGGACGCTCCGCATCGTCTTTGAGGTGCGCGGCAAGGGCACGAAAGCGCTGTCAGAGCTGAAAGCCGGCGATACGGTCAATATGCTCGCGCCGCTCGGGCACGGCTTCACGCTGCTGCCGCGCGATTCCCGCGTCATTCTGATCGGCGGCGGCATCGGCACACCGCCCATGCTCCCGCTCGCGGAGTATTACGGCGAAAATGCGGTCGTCATCTCGGGCTTCCGCAATGCAGACGCCGTGATCCTGCAGCAGGATTTCGCGCTGACCGGCGCGAAGACCGTTCTCTGCACCGACGATGGTTCTGCGGGGCGCTTCGGGCTCGTGACGCTGCCGCTCGAGGAGGAGATCAGAGCGGAAAAGCCCGCTGCGGTCTGCGCCTGCGGTCCGCTGCCGATGCTGAAGGCGGCTGCCGCACTCTGCGATGTCTACGGGATTCCGTGCCAGGTGTCGCTGGAGGAGCGCATGGGCTGCGGCATCGGGGCATGTCTGGTCTGCGCCTGCCGCACGACCGACAAAAACGGCGATGAGCAGTATCTCCATGTCTGCAAGAACGGCCCTGTGTTTGATGCAAAGGAGGTTGTCTGGTAATGGCTGATCTGTCTGTCAATATCTGCGGCATCCCGTTCAAGAATCCGATCATTCCCGCGTCCGGCGTCTTCGGATACGGGCGCGAATATGAGCAATACTATGATCTGTCGCTGCTGGGCGGCATCGCGACCAAGGGCACGACCGGGTCAAAGCGCACGGGCAATCTGTCGCCGCGCGTTGCCGAGACCGCCGCGGGCATGCTCAATTCCGTCGGGCTGCAGAATCCCGGCATCGACGCCTTCATCGCGAACGAGCTGCCGCATCTGCTCGCCTGTGACACGGTCATTCTCGCGAACATCGCGGGTGCGACGGCGGAGGAGTGCGCAGAGGTCGCGGCAAAGCTCGACAGCACCGGTGTCCACATGATCGAGCTCAATATCTCCTGCCCGAATGTGAAGCAGGGCGGCGTGGCGTTCGGCACGTCGTGCACCGCGGCTGCCGAGGTGACGAAAGCCGTCCGCAAAGCGACGAAAAAGCCGCTCTGCGTCAAGCTCTCCCCGAATGTCACCGATATCACCGAGATCGCTAGGGCAGTCGTCTCCGAGGGCGCAGACGCGCTCTCTCTCATCAACACGCTGCTGGGCATGCGCATTGACCTGAAAACCCGCCGCCCGATCCTGCACAACAACATGGGCGGCTATTCCGGCGCGGGCGTTTTTCCGGTCGCCGTGCGCATGGTGTATCAGGTCGCAAACGCGGTCGATGTGCCGGTGATCGGCATGGGCGGCGTGATGACCGGTGAGGACGCCGCCGAAATGATGATGGCGGGCGCCTCCGCAGTGCAGGTCGGCACGGCGATCGTGCAGGACCCCTATGCCCCGCTGCGCATCATCGACGGGCTCAGCGAATTTCTCGACGCGAACGGCATTGACACCGCCGCCGAGCTGACAAAGTCGGTGAAGCCATGGTGACGCGGATCTATCTGGTGCGCCATGCCGAAGCCGAGGGCAACGCATCCGAATTCTTTCAGGGCAATATCGACACGGCGCTGACCGAAAAGGGCGAGCGTCAGCTGGATTTTCTGGCGGCACGCTTCCGGGATATCCCCCTTGAGGCGCTCTATTTCAGCCCCTATCAGCGCACAAGGCTCACCGCCGAGGCGGTCAACCGCAATCACGGTCTGAAAATGATCCCGGAGTACGATCTCCGCGAGATCAACGGCGGCGAATGGGAGGGGCGCACATGGGCGGAGCTGCCCGCAGCCTTCCCCGCGGAATACAAAATGTGGACGACCCGTATGGCGGCATTTGCAGCACCCTTCGGCGACGCGATGACCGATGTCTGGAACCGCATGGCGGATGTCATGGCGCGCATTGCGGATGAGAACCGCGGCAAGACGGTCGCGGTCGTGTCGCACGGCTGTGCGCTGCGCAATTTCCTCTGCTATGTCGAATTCCGCGACATGGAGCGCCTCGGCGACGTCGGCTGGGCGGACAACACCGCCGTTTCGCTCGTTGAATATGACACGGAAACGGGCTGGCGTCTGGTGTTCAAGAATGATTCGGCGCATCTGCCGGCGGAATATTCCACGCTGCGCACCTCGCACTGGAATCAGTATGAGAAACACGGAGGCAGTTCACGCACATGACCAGACGCTTTCTATGCACCGCACTGCTGCTCAGCCTGCTCGCGGCGGCGATGCTGCTCTTTGCATGCGGCAGCGGCGGACAGCCCGAGCCCGTCCCCGAACGGCAGACTGCCCCGACCGACATCACCGGGAGCCTGCCCGATGTGCCGGACACGGCCGCGCCCGCCGAAACGACCGTGACCCATACGACCGCCGTTTCGACCGAATCCGCCATGACCGTGCAGACCTATGCGGCTGTCACGGAAGCCGACCCCTCGGAATTCCAGCACCGCAATTATGCGGGCGGCACGGACGATCCCAATGAGGAGGAGCAGACGCTCCCGACCGTCGTGACCGTGCGGACGACCGTGAGCACGACCCGCAGCACGACCCGCAGAACAACTGCGCAGACGACCCGCGGCACTGCCGGAACCGGCGCGGAAACCGCAAAATCCACAACGACCACGACGACCACCACCACAACGACCGTTCCGCTTTCCGGTCGGCAGGCGGAGATGAAAAAGCTCGTCAGGAGCTACAAGCGCACCTGCGCCGTGCTGATGACCGCGCAGGACGGCACCGTGCTCTTTTCTTATCAGCCGGATAAGGCGATCTCGGGCGCGAGCCTGATCAAGCTGCCCTATGTCTATTTCTGCTGCGTGCAGCTCTCGGGCGGCGTGCGCAGCCTTACGGACAGCGTCACCTATACCGCGGACTGGTATCACGGGGGCTCGGGCATCATCCGCAAGAACGGCTACGGCAAGACCTACACGGTCGCACAGCTCATGGATTACGCGCTGCGCTATTCGGACAATGTTGCCTACGACATGCTGGTCTACCTCTTCGGCATCAAGGGCTTTGACGACATGGTGCAGTCGTGGGGCTATTCGGTCTCGATCAGTGCCTCGCGCTTCCCGCCGGTCACGGCTGCCTTCATGACAGCCGCCATGACGAAGATGCAGGCGGCATCGGCACTGGGCGGCTGCTGGCAGATCGCATGGGACGCGCTGACCGGCTCCGTGCAGAGCTATGTCCGCGATACGCTCGGCATCTCCGGCATGGCGGTCAAATACGGCTCGATCAGCGCGCAGTATCACGAGACCTGCTATGTCCCGGGCGAAATGCCCTATACGCTCGTGATCCTGAGCGGCGCGGTCAACAGCACGCCGGATGTCAGCTTTGTGCAGAATGCCGCGCGCTGTGCACAGAAGATCGCCGCTGCCTACGAGGATGTGATCTTCACGCAGCCGACGACAACCGCCACAACTGAGACAACCACTACCACCGAGACAACCACTGCAACCGGGATCACGACCGCCGCAAGCGAGACATCGACCGGGTCTGCTCTCACGGACACGACGGCATTCCCGGCGGAACCGGCGCAGACTGAGGCCACAGCGAAAGGAGCGGACGGCGCATGATCATATTCGGCGTTGATTTCGGCGATGTGC
>JAEELE010000118.1 GCA_016288755.1 Oscillospiraceae bacterium | reverse complement strand
TTCGAGCCGCTCGAGCTGCCGGTAGACGGTTGCCGCGCCGAGCGGCGTACCGCGGTCAGCGAGGGCGTGCAGGAGCTCTCCCGCGGTGACATGCCGGTCCGCATTGGAGCGGAGATAGTCGAGCAGGCAGGCTTTCTGTTTGGTCTGATATTCGGTTCGTTTCGCCATTTGTTTCATCTCCCAAAAAATAAAAATGAGAATCATTCTCTTTTCCGGAGTCATTATACCATATCGCCGCGTTTTTGTCAAGCCGCCCGAGCCCGGTCAGGTGCATGCGGCATAAAGGGAGCAGGGAAGAGCTGTTCCGTTCTCCGGCATCCTCTGCGAAGCGGAAATGCCGTGATTCATCATGATTCTTCCATGAGCGAAGCCAAAAAGAAGCGCTCCGGCTTGGGTGCCGGAGCGAGAAAGGATGTGTTATCATAAAGAGAGGGGATATTGAGAGGGAATGGTGAAAAGGGGGATATTGCAATCAGTTGCTGCCGGGGACCTTTTCCTGCAGCGTCAGCTCAAAGGTCATGTCCTGTCCGCTGCGGACCGCCGTGATCGTGATCGTGTCGCCCGCCTTGAACTTGTCCTTGATCGCGTTGAGCTCAGTGCCGGTCGTCACGGTCTCACCGTTCACCGCGATGATGATATCGCTCTTCTTGAGCCCTACGAGATCCGCTGCACCGCCCGGGGTGATCTCTGCGATGCAGACACCGACCGGAATGCCGTAGACCTGCGACTGCTCCTCGGTGACGTTGATCGTCGAGATGCCGATGAGCGGCTTGCCGGTGACATAGCCCTTGTTGATGAGGTCGTTGATGACGCCCTTTGCGTGAGACATCGGGATCGCGAAGCTCAGTCCCTCGATCGAAGCGCCGTTGTAGTAGTTGGAGCTCATCTTCGAGGAATTGATGCCGATGACCTGACCGTAGCTGTTGATCAGCGGACCGCCGGAGTTGCCGGAGTTGATCGAGGCATCGTGCTGGATCAGCTGCATGTTGGAATCGTTGATTGTGACCTCACGGTTCAGGGCGGAGACAATGCCCGTGGTGACCGAGCCGAAGAGATCGAAGCCCAGCGGGTTGCCGATCGCGACGACCAGCTCGCCGACGCGGAGATCGTCACTGTCGCCGAATTCCGCAACGGTCAGCTTCTGATCGGTGTTGACCTTGAGCACCGCGATATCCTCTGCGGTGTCATAGCCGACGATCGTTGCCTCAAGCTGCGTCTCGCCGTCGTAGTAGTCGCCGTTGAGCACGACCTGCACCTTCTTGGCAACACCCATCTTGTACTGCGACTCGTTGTCGTAGATGACATGTGCATTGGTGATGATATAGCCGCTCGCATCCATGATGATGCCGGTGCCGGTCGCGTTCACCTCTTCCTCGGTGCTCTCGGTCTGACCCCAGCCCCAGAGCGAATAGCCCGGCTGTGTATAGGTGAAGGTCGAGGCGACACCGACGGTCGCGGGCGTGACCTTCTCGACGATATCGGGGATGGAGAGCGAATCGGTGCGGGCTGCCGCCTGGATCCAGTTCTCCGCGGTGTACGGACCGCTTGAGCTGCCGTCGGTATTTGCGACTGCCTTCACGCCTGCGCTTCCTGCGGATTCCTCCGATTTGGTGCTGCTCTGGAGATCGAGCGTTTCCTCAGCCGTCGAATCCTTGCCGAAGAACTTGCGGATGTTCTCATTCTGCGTTGCGAACTGATAGCACTGGATCGACGCATAGGAGAGGAACGCGATGCTTGCGAAGACTGCCAGTGCACGCAGCCCCTTGTGGGAGCGCTTTTTCGGGGGCTCATCACCCGTCGGAGGCGTGCTGCCGCCGGTCGGGGGGATATATCCGCCGGATGCACCGCCGCTTCTGGGGGAATAATAGCTTCCGGATTCCGGCTCCTGCGGCGTGCTCTGCTCAAACAGGGAATCGGGGGTCTGTGCCGGCTCGCTGCCCGGATTATAACCGTTCTGATCAAACATAACTGTGCACCTCTTTCTGGTTTTTGAAGGCATCCGGCTCTCTGCGTAGCCGCTGCCGTGGTTCCTTTGCTCTATGCCTTTATTATACCCTTCTGTGTGAAAACCGTATGATAATCCCGGAAAAAGACCGTTAAATTCCGGTGAGCCGAAATGCGGCGAATATGTGCAGACCGTGCGGAATGTGAAAGAACACTGCCCCCTTTTGCTGAAAAGCCGCCTGCTTGCGGACAAACAGGCGGCTGAATTGCCATATGTTCTGTCAGATCAGGTCTTTTTTCCGGAAGGCAGCGATGCCGAGTGCCGAGATCAGCAGCAGAATACCGAGCATACACTGCGGCGCCCAGTGCACCTCATCGCGTGCGTCCTGTGTGAATGCCTGCCCATCACTGATATTCTCCACGGTGTCCACCAGAAATATGCGCTCGCGCCACAGCACGCCGTCGGGGTCGCCGTCCTCCCTGAGCCCATCTCCCCACGCACGCAGCTCCTCCTGAAGCCTTTTGGCTTCCTCGATCTCCCGCTGGCGCTGCAGCTGATCGCCCTCTATCGCGATCACGTTCAGCGCACGCATCATGTGCTCGGTCGGGAGGAGCTTGACGAATACGATTGCCAGCTCGCGCTTCGGCGATGCGAGGTAGAAATCATAGCGGCGGACAAACTGCACGGCGACCGGATCCTCGATGCCCTCCTTATTCGGCAGATAGGTTTCCGCAACATCATATTCGGGATTGAGAAGCTGCGCGTCGAGCGCAAGCGTGACGACCGTCATCGCAATGGCACAGCCCAGAACGGTCAGCACCGTGACCGCCTGCCGCCGCATAAGCAGCGAAAGCATTACCGACACCGCCCCGACGGTCAGAAACATGAGCAGCAGCACCAGAAGTGCCCGCACCGGCGTTCCCGTCGGTGAAAGCACAAGCGCACGCCGCACAAGGAGCCAGAAGGGCAGCAGATACAGTCCGCCCAGCAGCAGCGACGCCAAAAGTGAAAGCAGCAGCAGCGCACCGGCTATTTCCGACTTGCTGCAGCCCGCGATCACCTTCAGCCGCAGTGCGCCGTCCGCATGCTCGCGGCTGATGATATTCACAACCGAGCACAGCACCAGAAACAGTGCGATCACCGTGCCGATCACGGCATAGTCCGGGGTATATACATAGGTGCCCGGAAAGCGCTCCTGACAGCTGATCAGACCGACCACCAGCCCGTCCGCCGCGCACAGAAACAGCGACAGCAGCAGCAGGGGGCTGTCCGCAAAGCGTCTGAGTCCCGCAGCAAAGCAGTTTTTCATGTCAGATCTCTCCTCTCAAAATGAAGATATCCCGCCAGCCCGCACAGCACCGCAAAGCCGGCGATACATGCCGCAGAGCCGTCCAGTTCTGCGCGGTACGAATCAGCGGCATCGAACAGGATGCGCTGCTCCGCATCGTCCGGGTTGAATTCCGCATAGATCCGGCGTGTCTCAAGATACTGTGCACAGAAGCAATATTGCCCGACGGGGTTCAGCGCCTGCAGACAGAGCAGCAGGCTGCGCTTTGCTCCGCTGACATAGCCCGGCGTGTGATGCAGCGAAACCCCGCTGCCGTCGAACCGGAGCTGATAGGGCTCACGCTCGTGCAATGCCCAGAATCCGATCAGCCCCGAGACAGCAAGCACAAAGCAGCCCGCGATTGTCAGCAGCAGTGTCCTGACCTGCACTGCACTGTTGACGGCGAGCGCCGCCGCGGATGCCGCAGCCGCAAGCAGAATCCCTGCCATGAGCCCGAGCAGCAGCCAGTAGCCGCGGTCCGGGAAGATATCCAGCGCGGACACCGTAAACGCCGCGAACACGCCGAGCATCAGTGCCGCGGAGACTGCCGCATACAGCAGCGCCGCCGTGATCTGCGAGAGATAAAACACCGCGCGGCTGCACCCGACGGACAGATAGTTGCGGACGCTGCCCTCTGCGCACTCGAGCCCCGCCGTGAGCGAAGTCACCGCGGCGATGCAGAGCAGCTGCACGGCAAAGGCGGCGTGCAGGGGCAGCGGCTCGAAATACCGCGCTGCTCCGGCGTAATCGGGCACGCCTGCCATGCCCAGACAGCCCGCGCTCAGTCCGCATGCCGCCGAGAGCAAAAACGAGAGCCAAGTCAGCGGGCTGTGCAGCCATTTGATGATCGCCGCGCACAGAACATTGTGCATCGTGTTTTTCTTCCTTTCAATCAAATCAAGCAGCGGAATCGCCCCGTTTGCCTGCAAACATGGGGCTCCGGGCTCTGACCGCTCACTTCTGACCTCTATCTGATATCACGCTTGCGGAAGCGCAGCAGCCCGGCACAGCTCACCAGCAGGAGCATCCCGATCTGGCAGCGCGGCGCGCCGTCCAGCATCAGCGCACTCCAGTTGATCGCATCCACTGCCCACGGGCGGCGGGTCGCCCAAGTCGGGTCAGCCGCCAGCTCCTCCTTGAAGCCCGGGTCGCTGGTATAATACGAAAAATCATAGACCGGTACAAAGGGGTTGAGCTGATGCAGTACGATTACCGGCTCGCGCAGCGGGCTTTGCAGATCGTCGATCCGCACCAACTCCTCGGGTTCGCGCGGGGCGGGCTCCTCGCCAATCTGCAGCACAGGCTGGGCTTGATTTGGCTTGATATTTCTATAGGTACCCGAGCCGATCAGCTCGCGCACCGCATAGCCCGCGATCAGCAGAGCGCCGACGCACCCGATGCAGAGCATCAGCGCCGGGGCGGTCTGCTGCCTGACGAGCATCAGCACCGTGCAGAGCAGCGCGCCGAAAACCAGCATCAGCCCGAGCGCGCAGAGTCCCTGCATCACGACCGCCCGGTCGAGCAGCCGGTAATCCTTCGCTGACAAAAGCGCATAGGGCAGCACAAAGAGCACTGCCGCAGGAATCGCCCAGAACAGCGCGTCGAGCAGAAAGCCGCAGAAGATCTGTGTTTTGCGGTAGCCCGCCGCCGGGATATTCCGGAATGCGCCGTTCTGCAGCACCGCACCGCAGAGCGCGGTCTGTGCGGAGAGCATCGCCAGCAGCGCAAACGCCATGCCGAAGAGCAGCGCATCATACCGGCTGTGCAGCAGCCCCGCCGCAATGCCGGCGACCGCCGAAGCGATCAGCGCGCCGCATGTGACCGCACGCTTCTGCATCCGGAGTGCAAGCAGCACACGCAGCAGATTGCTCATTGCGCTGCACCTTCCTTCTGCCCGCTGCCGACCAGATTGATGAAGTAGTTTTCGAGGCTCTCCTCGTGCTCGGAGACCGAGATCAGCTCGCAGTCCTCCGCCGTGAGCGCGCCCATCAGCGCCGTGACCGTGACGGTGCCGTAGAGCTTTGCCTCGGTGTCGCTGAGGATTTCGCAGTCGAGCGACAGATTTTCCGCCGCCCGCGCGAGCCGCTTGGTGTCGGAGACGCGCACGGTGAGATATTTGCGGCATTTCTGCTCGAGCTCCTCGGCGCTGATCTCCTGCACCATTCTGCCCTTTTCGATGAAGCCGTAGTGGGTCGCGAGCTTTGCCAGCTCATCGAGGATATGGCTCGAGATCAGCACGGTGATATTGCGCTCGCGGTTGAGCTTTAGGATCATCTCGCGGATCTCGACGATGCCCTGCGGGTCGAGCCCGTTGACCGGCTCGTCGAGGACAAGGAAATCGGGCGAGCTGCACAGCGCGATCGCGATGCCGAGACGCTGCTTCATGCCGAGGGAGAAATCGCGTGCCTTCTTCGCGCCGGTATCGGCAAGCCCGACCAGCTCGAGCAGCGCGTCAATGCCGTCCTTCGAGGGCATCCCGAGCAGCGTATACTGCAGCTCGAGATTTTTCCGCGCGGTCATGTCGCCGTAGAAGGCGGGGCGCTCGACCACCGCGCCCATGTGCCGCCGCGCCTTGCAGATCGCGCCGGAATCCGATTTTGCGCCGTAGAGCGTATAGCTGCCCGACGTCGGCGCCTGCAGCCCGCAGATCACGCGGATGAGGGTCGTTTTGCCCGCGCCGTTTCTGCCGACAAAGCCGTAGACCGCGCCCTTCGGGATGTGCATGGAAAGACCGTCGAGTGCCTTTGCCTTGCCGTATTGCTTGGTGATGCCTTCTGCTGTGAGGATGTATTCCATTCCGATCCCCTCCTTCATCTATATCATACCACAAAACCGTAAAGAAAGCGGTCATCAAAAGCGTAAAGATTGTGTAAAAATAAAATGCGGATGTCACTCCGCATTTCAGTGTCTCCGCCCTCATACTCCCGCTGAAGGGACAATGCCCCTTCAGCGTCCCATGATGATAAAATCAACGTATTAACGTAGAATTCACACAAATCGGATGCCAAGGGGTCATTGACAGAGGCGCGGGGACAGAGTCCCGGCAAAATGTGCAGCAGGCTCATCCCGGGGAAAAGCGTCATGACTGCCCTTCCCCGCTGCTCAGCCGGAAGCCGATGCCCCAGACCGCCTCGATGTGATCCTTTCCGGTGACGGCGCGGAGCTTTCGGCGCAGATTGCTGATGTGCATTTTCAGCGAGGTCTCCGTGCAGTCGGGCGTGTCGTATGCGATCTGCTCGAGAATCGCCGACTTCGTGATCACCTGCTCGGGTCTTTGCAGCAGCAGCTTCATAATCGCGAATTCCGTGCGCGTCAGGCGGATATCCTGCCCGTTCACCGAGACAAAGCAGCCGTCCGTGCGCAGCGACATGCCCGCAAAGCTGTGCGTGTCGGCATTCTCCGCCGCGGGCTGCGTCCGGAGCTGTACGGCAATGCGCGCAAGCAGCTCGCGCAGCTGAAATGGCTTTGTCACATAATCCGCAGCACCGCCCAGCAGCAGATCGACCTTACTGTCGAGACCCGCCTTCGCGCTCACCACGATCACCGGAATGCCCGCGAGCTGCGGCAGAAGCGCCTCGCCCGAAAGCCCGGGCAGCATCAGATCGAGCAGCACCAAATCGGGGCGGCACTGCCCGAGCAGCAGCAGCGCCTCGGTGCCGGAATAGGCGCGCGAAACCGCATAGCCCTGCGCCGTGAGTGCCTCCTCCAGCATGTTGCCGATGTCCGTGTCGTCGTCGATCACAAGAATATGCTTCATTTTGCAGCCCCCCTTTTCTGCAAGTATAGCACAAATCACGAAAATTTGCAATCTCTGCGCCCGCACCGCGCAATCCTCTTGACAAATCCGGGAAAATCGGCTAAAATAGTAGCGGAGACCCGTCACGAAGCAAGCTCCGTTCAGAGAGGCATGCGTCATCGGCTGAAAGCGCGGCTGCGGAGCATCGGAAACGGCAACACTCCCGGCGGACAGCACTGTCCCGCTGCAATCATCACACGCCCCATAAAAAAGAGCCGCTCGTGCACATCGCTGCACCTGACGGAATTTCGGGTGGCACCGCGGGTTATCGACTCGTCCCGAAGCTGACTGACGGTACAGTCATGCTTTGGGGCGTTTTTCATTTCTGAAAGGGAGGAATTCTTATGTACCGTACCATGATGTGCAATGCACTGCGCCCGGAGAACATCGGGCAGACTGTCTCGCTCGCGGGCTGGGTCGACACGATCCGCGACCACGGCGGCGTGCTCTTTCTCGCCCTGCGCGACGAGACGGGCATCACGCAGGTCGTCTTCCACGACGACGAAATGCTCAAGGGGATCGGCAGAGAGAGCGTGATCTCCGTGACCGGCAAGGTCGTCGAGCGCGACGCCGACACCGTGGACCCCAAGCTCGAGACCGGTCTGGTCGAGGTGCATGTCGAGCAGATGGAGCTGCTCGGTCCGTCGAAGTCCATGCTGCCGTTTATCCCGGCGGAATCGCTCGAGACCCGCGAGGAGGTTCGCCTCAAGTACCGCTATCTCGACCTGCGCAACCCGAAGATCCACGAGAATATCATCCTGCGCTCGAAGGTCATCACCTATCTGCGCCGCAAGATGGAGGACCTCGGCTTCCTCGATATCCAGACCCCGATCCTGACCGCCTCGTCCCCCGAGGGCGCCCGCGATTTCCTTGTCCCAAGCAGAAAGCACAAGGGCAAGTTCTATGCGCTCCCGCAGGCGCCGCAGCAGTTCAAGCAGCTGCTGATGGTCTCCGGCTTCAACAAGTATTACCAGATCGCGCCCTGCTTCCGCGATGAGGACGCGCGTCAGGACAGATCGCCCGGCGAGTTCTATCAGCTCGATTTTGAGATGGCATTTGCCACGCAGGACGAGGTGCTCGCCGTCTGCGAACAGGTGATCTCCGAGACCTTCCGCGAATTCGCGCCGGGCAAGACGATCTCCGACGCGCCGTTCGAGCGCATCACCTACCGCGATTCGATGATGCAGTTCGGCACCGACAAGCCCGACCTGCGCAACCCGCTGCGCATCATCGACCTGACCGACTTCTTCGCAAATGTCGACTTCCCGATCTTCAAGGGCAAGCCGGTGCGCGGCATCGTCGCGAACTGCGCGGGCTGCTCGAAGAAATTCTTCGAGGATTCGCTGAAATTCGCGACCTCGATCGGCATGAAGGGGCTCGGCTATCTGACCGCCGTCGAGGGGCAGACCGCCTTCCGCGGACCGATCGACAAATTCCTCTCCGAGGAGCAGCGCGCCGAGATTCGCACGATCTCCGGCATCAAGGACGGCGAGACCGTGTTCTTCATCTCCGACAGAAAGGGCATCGTCGACAGCTTTGCGGGGCAGATCCGCACTTGGCTCGGCGAGCGTCTTGACCTGATCGAAAAGGATGCATTCCGCTTCTGCTTTGTCGTCGATTTCCCGATGTACGAGATCAACGACGAGACCAAAAAGCTCGATTTTACGCACAATCCCTTCTCGATGCCGCAGGGCGGTCTGAAGGCGCTGGAGGAACAGGACCCGCTGGAAATCCTCGCCTATCAGTACGACCTGGTCTGCAACGGCATTGAGCTCGCGTCCGGCGCAGTCCGCAATCACAGCGTCGACATCATGAAGAAGGCATTCGCGCTGGCGGGCTACACCGAGGAGGAGCTCGCGGCAAGGTTCTCCGCGCTGTACACCGCATTCCAGTACGGCGCACCGCCCCACGCAGGCATGGCGCCCGGCATCGACCGCATGATTATGCTGCTCGCCGACACCGAGACCATCCGCAATGTCATCGCATTCCCGCTCAACGGCAACGCACAGGACCTCCTGCTCGGTGCACCGTCGCAGGTCACGGAGCAGCAGCTCAGAGAGGCAAATATCCAGATTCGCGAGGACGAATGAGCACATTCAATTACCCGCGGCACATGCCGCACGGAGCAGCGGTCGGTGCAGCAGCCGGCCGCTGTGCTGATTCTGAGAGGAGGAAGCGGGATGACATTACAGGCGAAGCGCGGCTTTCTGCCGTCTGACGCACAGGATTTCGGAGAACAAAGCCTTCCGCTGCTGCGCAAAGCGGCGCAGGAGGTGCTGTATCTGCTCGACCGGGGCTATCCGGTCACGGGCACGACGCGGTTCGTCGGCGACCGCTATCAGCTCTCGGAGCGGCAGCGGCTCGCCCTTGCAAGAACCCTCTCCCCGACGGCGCATGCCGCAGCGCGCAGACAGCGCGAGGTGCAGTCGGTGCGCGGGAAAACTGTCTGCATCGACGGCTTCAATGTCATCATCGGGCTGGAAATCGCGTTTTCGGATTCCATGCTCTTCACCTGCATGGACGGCACCGTGCGCGATCTGGCGGGGCTGCACGGCACCTACCGCCCGATTCCGCAGACCGACGCCGCCATCAGGGCGCTGCTGCATGCGCTGACCGGGCTCGGCTGCGCGGGGGCGGTGATCTATCTGGACAAGCCCGTCTCCAATTCGGGGCGGCTGCGGCAGCGCATTCTCGGGATAGCAGAGGGGCTGCCCTTTCCGCTTGCGGTGCTGATTGAAAACCCGGTCGATGCGATTCTCAAGACAAAGCCGCTGGTCGCCACGGGAGACGCGATCATTCTCGACGAATGCGCGGAATGGTTCAATCTCGTGCGGTATATTCTCGATACGCAGCTCAGCGGCTTTCCGCTTGTGGATATCCTGCCGCGCGGCTGTGACTGAGGTCCCATAGTATTATTCGGTATCGCTGCGCGGTGATTGATAATGGGGACTCCGTCCCCAAGCCCCTGCTGGGGACATTGTCCCCAGACCCCATTTTGATGTAAATAACGTATCAGCGTCGCTTTTATCCATATCGGGATTCTTAAGGGCTAGTAGCCCTTAAGCGGGGTTTGGGGCAGCGCCCCAATATCCATCCATCGGAGATACCGCTTTCACAACAGACAGAAACGGCACAGGGCTTTTCGCTCTGTGCCGTTTTTGCGGTTTGGATTCAGCGGGTTCTTCTTCTGAGCACGCCGGATTTTGCCATAGCGAGCACGCCGGCTGCGGTCAGCAGCACCGCGAGCATCGCCCAGACCATCGGCTGCACATCGCTGATGCCGGTCTGCGGGAGATCGACCGCGCCGCCCTCCTGATCCTCGCCGGTGCCCGTTGCCGGGTCGACGCTGTAGAAGTCGGCAGGCTCGCCGTCTGCGCCGTTCATCTGCACGACGACCGTGCCCGTTTCGTCGATGAAGGTCTCTGCGCTCTCGGGGCGCGTGCCGGTCTTCTGCTCAAGATCGGTCATTGCCATCTCGGTGAGCTCGGACAGCGTGTAGAAATCAAAGGTGTCGAAGCTCTCGTCGCTCTTGTAGACCAGCATTTCGCTTGTCTCGTCCTCCCAGATCAGCAGCACGCAGCCGTCATCGATCGGGATGACCTGTGCCTGTCTGAAGTCCTCGCCGTTCTCAGAGACCAGCAAGGTGCCGTCCTCGGTCACAGTGTAGGTGAAATCCGCCGCGGCGCCGTCCGCGAGTGCGCGGTAGCTGCCGGTGTTCCCGCCGTCGAACCAGTAATAGCCTGCATCCTCGCTGTACTCGGTGACAGCGGTCCAGATGCCCGGGATCAGCGCTTCCTCTGCTGTGATCGGGTTCATCGTGAAGGGCAGACCGAGCAGATCGACGCCCTCGCCGGTCATGATGTCGACCTGATACATGCTCAGCAGCAGCTCCTCGCCGTTGATGTCGCAGTAGAACTTGACGCAGACGGTGTCGCCGCCGGTCATGGCGGTCTCGGTGCGGGTCATCTCATACTCGAAATAGTCTGTATAGTTGTCGGCGAAATGCTGCAGCACGGTCTCCGTGATCTCTGCGGCAGAGTAGAACGGGTAGTCCTCCAGCGTGCCCTCGCCGAGATAATACAGCATCTCGACGGTGCCGTCCTCCCAGATCAGGCGGAGCGTCAGGCTGTTGACCTGCTCAAGCACCGCGGTCCTTGTCTCCTGTTCGAAGACGAATTCCGCCCTGCCGTCTGCTGCGGTATAGGTGCCGTCGGTGCGTGTGCCGTCGGTGAATTCCGCGGCTGCGCATTCGGTCTCCGTGAAGGCGACGATGCGGTTCTGATTCTTCCAGACGCCGGGCGTGATCGCCGCAGCGGGCGCGGCTTCGCTCTCAAAGGTGACCGTGTTCATGACGCGGTCAAATGCGGTGAAGCTGTATGCGGTCAGGTCGGTGATGTCGTATTCGACCGTGAAGCTGCCGGATTTGTCCGGCTCTGCAGGAATGAGGTCGGTGAAACCGAGATCGGCGAAATCCGCATCGACGGTGTAGCCGCCGATGTATTTTGCCAGCAGCGGGAGCGTATCGCTCTGCACCTCGGAAGGTTCGCCGGTGACGGCGCCCCCAATCGTGCTGAGTGCGATCGTGATCAGACTGAAGGTGCGCATGGGGTCGCCGGGCTCTGCATCGGGGTCATAGCTGCCCGCAATGCCGCCCTTGCCGGTGCCGGAGACAAAGATGCCGCTGAGTGCGGAATCGGAGGCAGTCAGCGTCAGGATGCGTCTGCCGTTCTCCTCGCGGATCGCGGTTGTGAGCTCCGGCGCAGTGCTGTCGACCGTGAAGCGGAAGCTGTCGGTCTGCGGGTTTTCCTTGGAGGCTGCATAGTTGATGCTTGCGCGGTAGGAGGCGGTGTATTCGCCGTCGGTGAGCCCGAGCGAGCTGAGCGGGGCGGCGTTTCCGATGCCGATGGGCATATAGCGGCCGGAAACGGGCATGGTCTTGCCTGCCGCGATGAGCTTTCCGTCTGCGTCAGAGATGTCGAGACCGGTGACAACGGCATAGCGCTGGGGGACCAGCATCACGGCGAGATCGTCATAGAGCCCGTCCTGATTCGGAGAGAGGCGGATCGGCTGCTGCTGCTGGGCTTCCTCGATGCGCCTGAAGGCCTCCTCATCCGCGTTCATCCAGAATTGGTCGAGGAGCGTGAGCTCCGGATCGGCGAGCTCCTCCTCGGAGATGCGGCTGAGCACATCTTCGATCACGCCGTACACGTCCATGAAGCTGCTGCCCGCCATGAGCGGCTGTGCGCCGCCGCTCACAGCGATCTGCGGCGGCTCGGAGAGGATCGGGACCGCGGACCAGTCGCCGCGGAAGCCCAGCAGCGGGATCGAGATATCGCAGCAGTTCTCTGCGCCCGAGAGCAGCAGGAAGCCGTCGATGAAGAAGCCGTTGCAGAAGACCTCTGCGATCTCTGCGGTCTGCGCTGCATCGAGCCGGACAGTGATCTGCTCGGTGCGGGTCTCGCCTGCATCGGTGTGCAGCAGTGCCGAGAGATCGGCTTCTGCGGTGAGCGGCTGCTGCCCCTGAATGATCGGAATGCCGTTGCTGTCCTCGGTGCTGCCGTCAGTGGTGAGCACGAGGCGCGCCCCGGTGAAGGTCACGTCCTCTTCGCTGATATTCGTCAGCGTGACCGGGAAGGTGAAGCTGTTTTCGATGCCGTCGTAGAGGTTGATCTTGGCGTTGCCCTCTCTGCCGGTCATCAGCACCTTGTCCGCAATGGCGTTGTTCAGGCTGACAAAGCCTGCGCCCTGCTGCCGCGGCGTGACAAGCATGCCGTCCGTCTCCGTCTCATAGGGCACTGCGGAATTCATCAGCAGGCTGCAGATGAAATCGGTCTTCTCCGCGCCGGTGAGCGGGAGCTCCTTTTTCTTGAGGTATTCGGTCAGGATCGCGGTGCAGCCCGCCACATAGGGCGACGCCATCGAGGTGCCGCTCATCAGGGACTGTCCGCCGTAATAGGCTGCGGATTCGACATTGCCGCCGATGCCCGTGATGTCGGGGCGGAGCTCCAGCGAGGCATGCACGCCCCAGCTCGAATACGGGCTGAGCCGCGTCGGCAGGTCGATATCCAAGGTGTCGTCGGTAAAGGTGAGCGTCGTTTCGCCGGATTCCAGCATCCGCACGCCGTCCTCATAGGAGATCAGCGCAAAGGGAATGTCGGCGTCGAGCAATTTGCCGGTCGCGGTATAGCCCTCGTAATAGATGATGATGAAGCCCGCGGCACCCATCATCGAAGCCATCTCGGCCAGCATCTCCGGTTCGAGGGAGCCCATGGAGAACACGGCGATCTTGCCGGACACGTCGAAGTCATCCTCGCCGCCGAACGCTTCACCGTCCTCTTCGCCGTCCTTGTCCGGGAGCATGTCCCCGGGGAGCGTATCCTCCTCAGCGTCGGACTCCTCAGCACCGTCGAAGAACAGCAGATCGCTGAGGTTGACGAATTCGTATTCCGATTCGGTCAGCTCGTCCGCGAGATAATATGGCTGCATGCCGGTCTCGGAGCGGAAGAATTCGGTATAGGGGATCAGCTCGTCACCGACACGGAAGGTGCGGCTGTGCTGCGTGTAGGTGTTGTCCGCAGAAGCGACAGAGAGCAGCCCTGCGCCCGCTTGGAAGGTATCCAGCGTGCCGTAATCGGGGTTGGCGGGAATGTTGGGATCGCTGTTTCTCGTGCCGTCGCCGTCGTTGCCGGCTGCCTTGCAGATGATCACGCCCGCATTGCGCGCTGTCTCGTAGGCAGCGTCGAGCGGGTCGTCGTAGAACTGCTCACCCGTAATGCCGAAGCTCATGTTGATGACATCGGCATGCAGCTTGACCGCGTCCTCTGCCGCGGCAATGGCGGCTGCGTTGTCGATCATGCCGCCGCTTTCGGCGACGCCGACCGCCATGAAGACAATCTGTGCATCGGGTGCGACACCGGAGATGCGGCTGCCGTTATAATCGGTGATCGGGTTGCCTGCCGCAATGCCCGCGACATGCGTGCCGTGATAGCTGTCACTGTCCGGCATACCCGCATAGGGGTCATCGACATAGTCGACCACGAAGGGGAGCTTGCTGCTGACATACGCCTGCTCCGGGTCGATCTCAAGGTTGAAGCCGACGCTGTCTGCGATCTCGGCGATATCTGCCTTCGTCAGCGCGACTTCCTTGTCGTCGATCGCAGAGAACATCGGGTTGGTCACGTCGAACTCTGTGTCGATGACCGCGATGACCTGTTCCTCGCCCTTGCAGCCGGTCGCGTCGTAATACGCCGGAAAGCCGCCGAGCGCGGCAGCCTGTGCCATGCGCGGAACGGAGCGGTTTTCGGCAGGGGTGACGGATTCGACTGCCGGGAGCTGTCTGACCGCGGGAATCAGCGCTTCGGGCAGCTCGCAGGAAAAGCCGTTCACGAGAACGCTGTAGCTGAATCCGACCTCCAGTGCCGGATAGAACCCGCGAATCTGCGCCTGCACGCGCTGCTGTACCGCCTTGAGTGCGGCAGTGCGGTCGGCTGCTTCGTCGGTTTCGAGATAATCGGCACCCTGACTGGCGCCCTCCTCTGTCGCAAGCAGTGCATCGCCCCGCACCGTGACGATCACGGAGACCAGTGTGTCGGACACGGTCTCCTCTGCAGCTGCTGCCTGCAAGACGCTGCCCTTCATATCGAGCAGCGGTGCACAGCTCAGCAGTGCTGCGGCAGCAAGGCAACCAGCCCTGCAAATCGGTCGTTTCTTCATGAGATCATCCTTTCTGCTGTCAAAAAATATAGAAATACAGAACAGCGCAGACCCCCGCCCGTGCCCCGGGTGCAGAAAGCCGCGCCGCTCCTATTATATCATATTTTCCCAGTGAATGCAAGAATGGCAGCAATGAAATTTGTATATAACCGGCAAAAGCTGATTGACACATGATGCACAGCTGCTCACTGCGCCGGTGCATCCGCCTGCAGCAGCCCCACGACGATCAGGCGCTGCGAGCCGTCGTCGGTGCAGGTGACGAGCGTGACGCGGGTGTCGTCGAAGCTGCCGAGCACCCATGTTTCGCTCGGCTCAACAATGAATTTCTCGCTGATGACATAGGGGTAGCAGTTCTTTTCCGCGTCGTAGAGATTGATCTGCATGCCCTCCTCGGCGTTTTTGAGCGCGTTGAAGTATTCCTTATAGAGCGTGCTGCTGTGCGCTGCGATGCAGCAGTTTCCGCTGCCGGGGACGCCGGTCCCGGGGAAATGCCCCGCCGCCTGCCGCAGAATGTCATTGCCGGTGCCCTCGAGCACGGGCGCCTTGATGTGCAGCGCGGGGATTTCGATGACGGCATTTTCGCGCATGAGCTTCTGCTTTTTGACCGTGCGGGCGATCTTGCGGATGCCGAAGAAGCCGAGGATCGAGAGCCCGGTGCACAGGGCAATCAGCCCCGCGATGAACATTGCCCACTGCTTTTTTGAGCGCTTTGCAGCACTGCCGTTCGGTTCCATATTCCTGCACACCTCCTGATATTTGGCTGATATTTGGCTGACGGTCTTATTGTACCACAAATCGCCGAAAAAAGCAATGCCGGACGAAAAAGCCCCGCTCCCTGCCGCAGGAGTGAGGCTCTTCGCCCGTATGATCAGATATTGCGGTAGACACTGACGATCTCGCCGATGTACATTCTGTGCAGTGCGTCGCCGGAGTAATAGCTTTTTGCGATATCGGCAGGCAGTTGGCTGACGTCGATATCGGCAGAAAAGCGCTTTTTGCAGACGAGCACGAGCTCTGCCTCTTCAAAGCTGACGCCGCCGGCAAGGGACTTCGGCTGAAGACCGGTCTGCGCTGCCTTGTCAAATTCCCTGCCGGAATGCGACCCGCAGAAGGCGAGCGCCTTGCGGTATTGCTCCGGGAGGAAGGAGAGCGTGAACACATCCTGCGACTCCATGAATTCAGATGTATAGCGCGATTTCCGCACATAGCAGGTCACAGAGGGCTGATTCCAGAGCACGCCCGCCATGCCCCACGAGCAGGTCATCGTGTTCCATTTGCCCTCGCTGCCGGCAGTCAGCAGAAACCACTGCTTGCCGATGCGCTCGAACAGATTGCCGGAGATCTCCTCCGCCTTGATCTTTTCCCATGCCATTTTTGGATCCTCCTTTTTTTCCTTCCCGCGCGGACATGCCCGCCCCGGCTTTCAGCGCGCCCCTTCCGCTCAGCTCTGGTGCTGGAGGCGGAGCTTGTCGGTGATCAGCGCGATGAACTCGGAATTGGTGGGCTTGCCCTTGCAGGTGTTGACCGTATAGCCGAAGAACGCATTGAGCGTGTCGAGATTGCCCCTGTCCCACGCAATTTCGATTGCATGGCGGATGGCTCGCTCCACACGCGAGGGTGTTGTGCTGAACTGTGCCGCGACCCGCGGATACAGCTGCTTGGTGACGCTCTCGAGCAATGCCGGCTCGTGGTAGGCACTGACGATCGCGGAGCGCAGGTAGTGATAGCCCTTGATGTGGGCGGGCACGCCGAGCTGGTGGATGATGTCGGTCACCGTGATGGCGAGGTCCTGCCCGTCGCGGCTGGCGATCGCCCCGAGCGGACGCTTGGCGGTCAGCAGCGCGATGCGCTCCCCGAGCACCTTGAGGTCAAAGGGCTTGAGCATGAAATATGCCGCGCCGTTTTCCATCACCTGCTGCTCGATGAAGCTGTTGTCGTAGGACGAGGTCACGATAAATGCCGGGCGCTTGCCGCCGGTCTGCCCTGCCCTCTTCATCAGCTCGATCGCGTCCATCGCGGGGAGCACGGCATCCACCACCACAACATCCGGGGTGTCCGTGCGAATGGATTCGAGAACCGAGTTCCCGTTTTTCGGTCTTGTGTATGCATACATCCCTTGTGCGCGCAGCACACTCGCGCAGGAGACGCCGTATTCTGCCGTGTCGTCTCCGATCAGAACCTTGACTTGTTTTTGCATGGTTCAACCTCCTTACTTTGATGCTTTCATTTTACCACGCAATGAAAGTAAAATCAAGAGCGAGGAAGCACGAACAAAATCAGAGAGTGTCGAACGAAAGCGACCGCCGCAGTTTTTTATGAAAACGCCGTAAATGCGCAGATATCAGCGACCCCGTCGCGCATGCTCCTGCCGATCGGAGGGATTTTTTGTCAATTCATCGCGAAGCGGCGCACCGGTGCTGCCCCCGAGAATGCTCGGTGCGGGTCGGTTCTCGCGGGCATCGCGCTTCTGCGCGCGTGCAGTCCGCGCAGAATACGAGAAAAAGCGCGTCAGCGCGAGCAGCAGCAGGAGCAGAAAGGGCAGCAGCACGGGTGCCAGACCGTTCCGCCAGACCTCGGAAGCCTGCCGTCCGAAGCTCTGTGCGGTCTGCCCGCTCCAGCTGTTCTCCTCCGCCTTCTTCATCGCGCACAGCAGCACCGTGAAGACGGGCAGTGCACCCGCCGCCCCGCAGACCGCAGCGGCGAGGTCGCGGCGCAGCGCGCAGAGCACGGTCCCGAGCGTCAGCAGCCCGAGTCCGATGAACACGGTGATGCCGTAGCCGCGGAATGCCGCGCCGTAGTGGTCGGCGTGCGCGATCCAGCCGTATGCGACAGCAGCACCCGTCACCCAGCACCAGCAGAGCGACAGCACCAGCAGCAGAAAGCCTGCGATGCGCAGCCCCCGGTATTTTTCCATGCGGTGTTCGCACCCCCTTTTGAAAGACCCTTTTCAGAATTGTATTCCCGCGGCAAAGCAGTGTTTGCGAGGCACTGTGGAGATGTTCTGAGGGCTCCGCCCTCAGGCTCCCGCTCAAGGGACAGTGTCCCTTGAGAATCCCATTTCAAATTCCCATATCCCCCCAATGGGGGATATGGGAATTTGAAGCGGGAGCCCCGAGGGGTAGTACCCCTCGGGCAGGGGTGTGGGGGCAGCGCCCCCACAATCCCTTACGGTGCCCCGCAAACTCCGGTTTATCACGGGAAACACATTTCTGAATCGGTTTTTGAAATGTGGAATATGGCTTACAGCGCCGTGATGAGCCCTGCGAGGTATTCGAGGATCATGCCGAGGTCCTCGCTTGCGGTGTCCGCATCGCCGCTGACATTGGCGTTCAGCTTGCCCTGTGCCGAGACCGTGATCTCCTTGTCCTCAGCGAGGAAGCGCGCCAGCAGCACCGCATCCGCGACATTGACGTCGCCGTTGCAGTCGACATCGCCGTGCAGCCCAGCCGTCACCGGCGGAACGGTCGTCGTCTCGGGTTCGGTCGCGGTCGTCGTTGTCGTCGTTTCCGCCGCGGACGTGCCGGAGAGGAAGACTGTGTAGTTGATGCAGTTGCCGTTCATGTTGTTCGTGCCGAGCGTGACCTGCTCCCCCGCCTGCAGCGTCCGCTCAAACAGCAGCATCGTGACGTCGTTGCTGGTCGCGGCGGTCTCGCTGCGCTTTGTGAAGCCCGCCGAGATCCAGTCGGCGAGATTGCCCGCCGCCTCGACGCGCTGATCGACCGCAAGCGTCAGCGTGCAGTCCGCAGCCGCCGTGAAGGTCGCATAATCGGCAAAGACATTCTTCGCGTTGCACGCCGTTACGATCTGCTCGGCGCCGAGAAGCACATCTGGCAGCTGCGTGAAGGTGAAATCCCGGTCGCCGAAGACCGGTGCACCGACCGCGGCGTCCTCGGCAATGATCCAGTCCGCCGGATAGGCGTCCGCGGAGACCTCAAGGTTCCGGAAGAATCTGCCGTTGACCGGGATCGCATCATGCCCGAAGACAAAGCTGTCGAGATTGAGCAGATAGCCCTCACCGCCCGTGAATTTCAGATAGACATTGTGCTGCCCGTCGATCGGCTGAATGCCCCATGTGACCTCCTGATAATCGGAGAAGCCCGATGTGCCGCTGAAATTCAGCTTTGCGGCAGGTGTGCTGTTCAGCCCGTCGAGATAGAGCTCGATCGCCGCGGCATTGCCCGAGAGATTCGCGGTGAAGGAGTGTGCGATGCCGCCGAAATCAACCTTGCGGAACATGATATAATCGCCGTTTTCAACAAAGCCGATGTTCTGCCCGCCAGAGCAGCCTTCGCTGTCCTCGGTCTGAACGCCCTCCTGCGCATCGAAGCGCTCCGCCTCGATCGGCTCGAAGGCAGAGATCGGGTCGATGCCCTGCTCGGGGGAGAGCTCCACGACGCCCTCCGGGAAGGAGCCGACGGTCAGGTCGTTGATGTAGTATTCGATGTTCATGTAGCCCTGTCCGCAGTAGTCGCCCTTGTAATCGGTCGGGTCGGCGGGATTCAGCCCGCGCGCGAGCTCCCATGCGTCATCCATGCCGTCGTTGTCGGCGTCGGTGATCTCCTTTTTCGTCACGGCGGCGGGATACTGATAGGTCACGCCGCACTTGATATTGTATTTGCTCAGCTCGGAAACGGAGGAGTCAAACACCTCGGAGCCGCTGCACTGCCCGGTGCCGTTTTTGGTCTCCTCGGCGCACTGGCGGTCGATCGCGGTGCGCTTTTCCGGGGTGATGCCGTTGCCCGCATAGCTGATGACATGCTCATAGGAAGCCTCGGCGCTCTCGCAGGTCGATGCGGTCGAGACATTCTCGCCGTTGAGCATCGTCGCAAAGGGCGACGCGCTGTAAAGGTCGTTCTTCGTGATGCCGATGGACTCCTTGACGGTCACGCCCGCCCAGTTGTCGTTGGTGATCGCGTGGAAGCTGCCGTCCTTGTTGATGAGCCGGTTGCCCGCGCAGTAGACCTTGAAATTCTGCGGGCTGGTGCCGCTGTCGACATACATCCAGTGATAGCCGCCGGTGGTCGAATTGCCCGCCTTGAGCGTGTTGTTGACGTAGTTCAGATGCCCGATCGTGCCGTAGGCGGTCTGATAGCCCCAGTCGTAGATGATGTTGTTCGTGAAGTCGGCGGTCTCGGTGCCCTGCGTCTTGCCGCGGAAATTGCGCGAGACATTGTGGATGATGAGATTGTGGTCGAAGCTGAGATAGCCCTTACCCATCATGATGCCGAAGCCGTGGACGCCCTTGACATGTCCGCCCCACGAATTCGCCGGACCGATGACCGAATACTGCACGGTGTAATACTCGTTGTTGGAATAGAGCCCCCATTGCTCGTCGGTTGTCCAGCCCAGCGAGCAGTGGTCGACGATCGAATTGGAGCCCTTCGCGCCGCCCCAGCCGTCGTTGCCCGAGCTGGTGCACTTGTCGGGACCCGGTCTTGAGCTCAGATAGCGGACGATGATATTGTCGCCGCCCATGCCGAATTTGTAGTTTTTCAGCGTGATGCCGGAGCCGCCCGGAGCGGTCTGACCGGCGATCGTGATATTGTCGGTGCAGACGATGTTGCCCGCGAGCTCGATCGTGCCGCTGACGTCGAACACGACGATGCGGTTCGGCTTGCTGACGGCATCGCGCAGGGAGCCCTCGCCCGAATCGTTGAGATTCGTGACATGATAGACCTCGCCGCCTCTGCCGCCGGTCGCATATCTGCCCGCGCCGGTCGCGCCCGGGAAGGCGAGCAGTCCGCCCGCTGCCTGTGCCGGTGTTGTCTGCTGCACGGCACTGCCCGGATACAGCCCGAGCGTGCCCGCGCAGAGCAGACTCATCACCGTGATCCCCGTGAAGAGCCTGCGCATGTTCTGTTTCATATCAATTCCCCCTGAAATTCGCAGCACTGCTGCATTATATTTGTCCCGTTTCGGAATGGTGCTGCGCAAATCAATCCGATTGCGGTGGGAGAAGGCACGAGTTCCGTGCGCACGCCGACCCCTTCCTGCCGGATATGCTGACGGATTGCAGGAACGCTTTCCTGAAACGGGAGTTATCTTTATTGTACCACAACCCGCCGCCTTCTGTCAATCGAAAAAAATCCACCTGTTATGTAGGATTGTCTCATCCGTTTCAGACAATCTGTCGGGTTTTACATACAATCCGGCATTGACATTTCCCGCGGACTCCGGTATAATAAAAGCGGAGAATCCGGCTTCTCCGGGCATCGCCGGGAGAACGCACTTCCGATGTGCGGATTTTCCGGAAATGGAGTGTGTGATGCAAAAACGTGCGGGAACGGTCTGCATAACCGCCGTGCTGGTGCTGACCGCCGTCTGCACCGGCTGCGCCCCGGATGACAAGGGGCAGGTGATCCGATTTTCATGGTGGGGCGGAGAATCCCGCCATCAGGCGACGATCGAAGCCGCGGAGCGCTTCTGCGAGAAACACCCCGGACTGACCGTCCGCACCGAATACGGTGCGTGGAGCGGCTGGGAGGATGCCGCCGCCGCCGCGCTCTACGCGGGCACGGAGCCGGATGTCATGCAGGTCAACTGGAACTGGCTCAGCGACTTTTCCTCCGACACCGCGGGCTTTCTCGATCTCAACACGCTCTCGCAGTACATCGACCTGTCGCAGTATGACAAAGAAAAGCTCGACATGTGCACGGTCGGCGGCGAGCTGCGCTGCGTGCCCGTCAGCGAGACCGGGCGCGTCTTTCTCTGGAATGCCGGCACCTTTGCCAAAGCCGGTCTGACACCGCCGGAATCCTTCGCGGCGCTCTGTGCGGCAGGCGATGTGTTCCGCGAAAGGCTCGGGGAGGATTATTACCCGCTCGCGCTCGGCTGGTATGACCGGATGCTCTTTCTGGTCTATTATCTGCAGTGCCGGTACGGCAGGGAATGGGTCAGCAGCGGCACGCTGCAATATTCGCAGAGCGAGCTTGCCGAAGGGCTGCAGGTGATCGGCATGCTCGAGGAGCGCCATGTCATCCCGCCGCTCAAAGCGATCGCAGGGGGCGGCGCAGACAGCTTTGACAAGGACGAAAACTGGATCACAGGGCGGTATGCCGGCATCTATGAGTGGGATTCCTCCACGGGGAAATTTGTCGATGCCCTCGCAGACGGACAGACGCTCACGGTCGGCAGCTATTTTACCGATATCGGAGACTATCACGGCGGCTTTTCCAAGATCGCGCTCGGCTTTGCCGTGACGAAGCACGCAAAGGACCCCGCGGCAGCCGCACAGCTCATCAGCTTTCTGGTGAGCGACAGCGAGGCGGTCACGCTGCTGGGCACGGAGCGCGGCATTCCGCTCAATCACAAGGCGTATGACATCTGCGCGCAGGCGGGGCTGTTGGGGGACATCTCCGCACAGGCTTATGCGCAGATGGACGCATGGACGGAATTCAGAATCGACCCCGCATTTGAGAATGCGGCGCTCAAGGGCGTGAACGGCGTCTATGAGGACGTGTTCACGGCACTGAGCTACGGGGACCTTCCGGTTTCCCAAGGCGCAGAACGGCTCTATGCCGGAATCCAAGCTGTCCTTGCGGGAGCGAACCCATGACAGAACGGTTTTTTGCTGAGTATCTGCGGCACTATCAGCCCTTCAAGCCATACTGGAACTATGAGGACGGCTGCGTGCTGCTGGGCTGCCGCAGGCTCTATGAGGCGACCGGCAGCAAACGCTATGCGCAGTTTGTGCTGGATTATCTGTCCGCGCGCGTCACTGCCGACGGACAGATCACGACCTTTCCGGCGGAGCGGCACAGCCTTGACAGCTTCAACTGCGGCAAGGCGCTGTTCCTCGCCGACGCGCTGACGCACGAGCCGCGCTGGAAAAAGGCGATCCGCTGGCAGGCTGCACAGATCGCGGCGCATCCGCGCACGAAGGACAGCGGGCTCTGCTGGCACAAGAGCATCTACCCCGAGCAGGTCTGGATCGACGGGGTCTATATGACCGCGCCATTCTTCGCGGAATACGCAGCAATGTGCGGTGAAACGGCGGTCTATGCGGAGATCGCACGGTTCTTCCGCTATCTGCGGCAGCGGCTCTTTGTCCCGCAGACCGGGCTCTATCTGCACGCAGTCGACGAGTCGCGCAGGCAGCCGTGGGCAGACCCCGAAACCGGCTGCTCGCGCACGCACTGGCTGCGCGGCGAGGGCTGGCTGCTCATGGCGCTTGCCGATGTCCTCGCACTGCTGCCGCCGTCACAGGAGGCACTGTGCGAGCAGCTCACGGCACAGCTCAGAGAGGCTGCCGACGGCATTCTGCAGTACCGCACAGAAAACGGTCTGCTCTGTCAGGTGATCGACCGCCCGGCGCTCCGCGGCAACTACGAGGAGACCTCGGGCAGCCTGATGACGGCATATGCGCTGATGTGCGGCGCACTGCCCGCGGAATACGCGGAAGCAGGGCTTGCCATGCTCGAAGCAGTCAGGCGGCACGCACTGACCGGATCCGGCGGCAGGCTGCATCTGACCGGCATCTGCGGCGCTGCGGGTCTGGGGTCCGGGCGCGACGGCTCCGCGGAATACTATCTCTCCGAGCCGGTCGTCGCGGATGACCCCAAGGGCGTCGGCGCACTGATGCTCGCGGAGGCGGCTGCCGTGCGCGTGCCTGCGGGCATCGGAAAGGAAGCACTGTGAACAGGATCATTGTGATCGGCTGCCCCGGGAGCGGCAAAAGCACCTTCTCCCGCGCGCTGCACGAAAAAACAGGCATCCCGCTGTTTCATCTGGATCAGATGTACTGGAATCCGGACAGAACTGCTGTGGAACAAGCCGTATTTCTGGAACGGCAGACCGCGGTGATTGAGCAGGACGCATGGATCATCGACGGGAACTATTCCCGCACGAAGGAGCTGCGGATGCAGGCTTGCGACACGGTCTTTTTCCTCGATTATCCGACCGAAGTCTGTCTCGGCGGCGTGCTGGAGCGGCGCGGAAAGGTGCGCCCCGATATGCCGTGGACAGAAGCGGCTGACGAGGAGGACGCCGCGTTTCTGGACTACATCCGGTGCTTCCGGACGGTGTGCAGACCGGGCATTCTCGCGCTTCTGCAGAGATATCCCGAAAAACACGCGATCGTCTTTTCAGACAGAAATGAAGCCGACGATTATCTGAATCAATACGGATGAGATTATGAAACATACAAAACCGAACGCCGGTTTCTGCAGACGGAACCGGCACATTCTTTATATCCTGCCGTGGCTGATCGGGTTTCTGATCTTTCGGGCGGCGCCGATGCTGTATTCGCTCGGCTGCGGCTTCACGGATTTCCACCTGTTCCGCGGCGTGCATGAAACCGGTCTGATGAATTACACCGCCATTCTCGGAGACAGTGCGGTCCGGCAGGCTGCCGGGCGGACACTGCTGTTTGCAGTCATCAGCGTGCCGCTGAAGCTCACCGCCGCGATGTGCGCGGCACTTCTGCTCGCAAAGGAGCGAAGGGGCATCCGCGTGTTCCGCACGGTCTATTATCTGCCCTCGATCCTCGGCGGGTCGGTCGCGGCGGCGGTGCTCTGGAAGGCGCTCTTTCGCGACAAGGGCGTCGTCAATGCGATCCTGACCGCGCTGCATCTGCCGGCAGTGCAGTGGCTCGCGGAGCCAAAAGCCGCGCTGTGGGTGCTGATCCTGCTGCGCGTCTGGGAATTCGGCGCGCCGATGCTGCTCTTTCTCGCGGCGCTGCGGCAGATTCCGCAGGAGCTGACCGACGCGGCAAAAATCGACGGTGCGGGCAGCATCCGCTGCTTTTTCTCGGTGCGCCTCCCGATGATCTCGCCGGTCGTCTATTACAATGCGATGCTGGGCATCTGCGCGGCGCTGCAGGAATTCAACGCGCCCTTTGTCATCACCGAGGGCGGACCGCGCGGCGCCACGACCCTGCTTTCGCTGCTGCTCTACCGCTCGGCATTCACCGCCAATGAGATGGGCTATGCCTGTGCGCTCGCGTGGCTGCTCTTCCTGATGACCGCTGCGATCAGCGGGCTGTTTCTGATTCTGCGCAAAAAGCTGGTCTACGATCCGGAGAACGGAGGTGCGCCGTGAGCCGAAAAGCCTCCCGCATCCTGCACCTGCTGCTGCTGACTGCCGGTGCGGTCATCATGCTCTATCCGCTGCTGTGGCTGCTCGGCGCATCACTGCGCACAAACGAGGAAATCTTCGCAAGTGCGTCGGTTCTGCCGCTGCACCCGACGCTTTCGGGCTGGCGCGCGGCATGGCGCTCCTACGGCGGACAGATCGACCTGCTGCACGCCATGCGCAATACCTACGCCTATGTGATCCCGAAGGTGCTGCTGACGGTCATTTCCGTCACGCTGACCGCCTACGGCTTTGCGCGGTTTGAATTTTCGGGCAGACGGCTGCTGATGCTCTGCCTGTTCGCAACGCTGTTTCTGCCGCAGACCGTGCTCTATGTCCCGCAGTTCATCCTGTTTGACCGCCTCGGCTGGATCGATTCGCCGCTCTATCTGCCGCTGACCGTGCCCGCCGCACTCGCGGGCGACACCGTGCTCGTCGTCATGATGATGCAGTTTATCCGCAGCATTCCGCGCAGCTTCGACGAGGCGGCGCGGCTCGACGGCTGCAATTCCGCGCAGACGCTTTGGTTCATTCTCGCGCCGATGCTGCGCCCGGTGCTGATCTCGATCGCGCTGCTGCAGCTGCTCCGATCGGTCAACGACTACATGGGACCGCTGCTCTACGTCAAATCCCCGATGCGCTATCCGCTGTCGGTGTTTGTCAAGCTCTCAATGGATGCGGAGAGCGGATTTCAGTGGAGCCGCGTGCTGGCGGTCTGCTGCATCGCGATGCTGCCGCAGATCATCAGCTATTTTGCGGCGCAGCGCTTCACGACCCCGGAGGCGGGCGGGCTGAAAGAGTAAAACAAAAGCACTTGGCTTTCTGACCAAGTGCTTTTTTGCGTCGAATAGCAATAGAAAAGTCCCGATACGGCTGTATCGGGACTACAGCCTGTCGAAAAAGTCCTGCGAAAGCTGGTCTTTTTCGCGTTTTTGTGTTATAATATATATAACGAACCAAAAGGAGAGAAGAAGAATGCTGAGTGAAAACAGAGCGGAAC
>JAEELE010000117.1 GCA_016288755.1 Oscillospiraceae bacterium | reverse complement strand
TCCGGCTCTTCGGATGTGTGGATGACCTGCTGCATTCCGCCGAACGGTTTCAGCCAGAACACCTGCAGGTAATCTGATTCGGGCGGCAGCAGGTCGATCAGATTCCAGAGAATCGCCTGCAATGGCGGGGGAATGGTTGTGCTGATGCCGTGGGTCAGGTAGCGCTTGTTGTTGAACATTTTGAACATCTCCTTCATGAAAGTTAAGCGCCGGGGCATGAAGCCCCGTTGCTTCGCAATAATAATATATATTTCGATTTAACAAATAATAGAAAAAGCCGGCACAAGGCCGGCATCAATGTTGTATTTCAAAATGCATTACAATACGATAATAGCGACGTTAGGAGCGCCTGCTATATATAGATAACTCAGGAGTCCCTAAGCGATATCTAGAATAGTATGAAGCACCTAATGAAGCTATAAATATACATGAAGGAGTATTCGTTATGAAGAAATCATCAGAAAAGAAGACACATTCAACATCCATCAGGATGAGTCCGTTACAATTCCATGAGATCGAAAAGAACGCAGAAGCGAACAAAATGACTATATCGACATATATGGTCCATGCTGCTGTTCATAATGACAACAAGCTTGATCCTGCTACGATGGTTAGGATTCAAAACATCTGCAACATGGCGTATGAAATTGCAAAGAATGATGATTCAGACCAGGTAAATGAGATGAGGGCGGAGGTGCAGGCTTTATGGTCGCAATTATGCTGATTCGGAACACGGAAGGCGGATTGGATTACTTGAAACGCTCATGCCACTATGTTGACAATGGAGAACGAGCCATCATGATCGGAGGGTTGGGCGTTGATCTGTATAATCCCGAATATATCTATGATGCGATGATGAAGGTGAAACGATACTATGGGAAGGAAAGCGGAAACCCGCTCATCCACATTGTCGTATCATTTGACGATTGTGCGAAAGAACCTTGCAGTGCGATTGAATTCAGCAGACGAATCGCCGGGTTTTACGGCACGAGATTCCAGACGTTATGGGCGGTTCATTATAAGCCGCGTGGTGTCTCGCGATATCATGTGCATCTGCTTCTGAATTCTGTCAGCTATGTGGATGGTCGGATGTTTCACAGCGGGATGATCGAGATGAATGCCTTTGCGGCTTTCGTCAGAGATGTGACGGGGAGGAAAACGACGTTTCGTTTCGTGAATAAGAACGAATACCGGAGCGGCTCTTGACAAGTGACCAAAGCAGGATTACAATATAAATGTGAAGGATTATTCTGTGAGAGGAGGGAGCGGCTTGAAGCAGGATATCACCGTCACACATCCGCAGATTGCGGTGGAGTGGGATTATGAACACAACACACAAAGACCGGACGAATTCCTTCCGTCCTCTAACAAACGAGTTAGCTGGATTTGTCCGGTCTGTCGAAAACCTTACTGGAGAAAGATTGTTGAAAGGACCATCGGTCAATTAGGATGCCGACATTGTACAAGACTTGGCGAGAAATATACATCTCAACAGGAGCAGGCTTTCGTCTTCTATCTAGCAAAAGTCACAGATGTTCAGAACAGAGCAAATGTGTTTGGTAGGGAGGTTGATGTGTTCCTTCCTGGACTGAATGCAGGGATTGAATATCACGGAGAATATTATCACCGCAATAGGGCGGAGAAGGATAAAGAAAAAAGAAAAGTGCTTACAGGACAGGGAATCAGGTTGATTACCGTTCAATGTGGCAGGGTTCGCACCAACAATCTTGATACAATAACAATTCTGTCAAAACCTATGGAAAATCCGCCAGACGATGAACTTGAATGGGCCATCTGCAAGGTGATTCAAATGCTTGCACTTCCGCTTCCGAACATAGACATCAATCGCGACCGAATGGACATATATGCGCAATACATTCATACAATCAAAGAGAACAGTCTTTCTTCTCGTTTCCCGGAAATCGCTGCAGAATGGGACTATACACGGAATCATGGCTTGACGCCGGAAATGTTTTCTTATGGGACAAATAAGAAGGTATGGTGGATATGCAGCAAGTGCGGGTTTAGCTACTCTGCCGCGATTTCAAGCAGAACAGGGGGGAGCGGCTGTCGCGCTTGTGCAGGGAAAGTCGTCGTAAAAGGAATCAACGATCTGCAGACGCAGCGTAAGGATTTGTTGGCGATATGGAATTATGAACGAAACACTCTGCCGCCAGACGCGTATACTGCAACTTCACAAAAGAAGGTGTGGTGGAAATGTGACCAATGCGGGCATGAGTGGTTTGCAGTGATACATAGCGTTGCTTCCGGCTGCCGTTGTCCGGAATGTGCCAAAAGGAACAGACCGATTTCGCTCAACAGAACAAGGCTTCAACAGAAAGGCTCTTTTGCTGAGCATTTTCCGGTGCTTCTTGAAGAATGGGACTATTCAAGGAATAAGAAATCACCGGATCAGTATCTAGCCGGCTCTCATGCAAAAGTTTGGTGGATCTGCAAGAACTGCGGACATAAATGGTCAATGAGTATATATTGCAGGACAACAATGGGACAAGGGTGTCCGAAATGCGGACGTGAAAAGAGTGATGCAGCAAGGCACGCCAACATTCTCTCCAAAAGAGGAACGCTTGCTGATCAATGCCCTGAACTGCTGTCAGAATGGGATTATGATTATAATGACAAAGGACCGGAGTGCTACACGAAAGGCTCAAAAGAGAAAGTCTGGTGGAAGTGTGCAGAGGGTCATAGCTGGCAGGCAAGAATCTATTCAAGGACGCGTGCTGTGAATCCGGGCGGTTGTCCTGTCTGTGCCGGAAGAGTCCGGTGTATCAATCTGGATACCGGTGAGGTCTTCGAGAACTATACGGCGGCAGCGAAATCTGTCGGTGTCACGAGAAAGGCAATCACCTTCGCAATCAAGCACGGGACGAAGTGCAAGGGATTCAGGTGGGACATCTATTAAGCAAGAATGAGTTTCTTTGTCGGATGTCGCTTGATCTGTCCAGCGGGCCCCATGAGATGAACGCTTTTGCTGCATTTGTCCGGCAGGAAACGGAGCGGCTCATGCACCCGGAAAGGACGTTGGCATTTCTATCCCGATTCCTTCAGATCACAGCCCTTGCATTCTGCACGCAGTTGTGCTATAATAGAAGCAATACGAATGAATCCGGACGAAAGGAGCATCGTGCATGAAGGTGTTTAACACAACTGCCGTGTGTGTGCCTGCGAAGCATTATATGGTAGACCTCACGGAAAGAGTGAAAGAAATCAGAAAGCTCGTAGATGACGGCAAATATTTCACGATCAACCGTGCGCGGCAGTACGGAAAGACGACCACGCTGACCGCACTCTACTATGCCTTGCAGCAGGACTATACCGTAGTCAGCCTGAGCTTCGAGGGCATTTCAGATTCCAATTTTTCGAGCGAGCAGGCATTTGTCAAAGCATTCTGCCGCAAGCTCCAGCGCGAGATGCGCACGGGTTTGGTTCTGCCGGATACAATAAAAAATCAGATCACAGAAATCCTGTCGCGCACAACAGAACAGGCAGCTCTTGATGAGCTGTTCGATACGCTGATGGATTGGTGCTATGAATCCGAAAAGAAGATCGTTCTGATGATCGACGAAGTAGATTCCGCAACAAACAATCAGGTCTTTCTGGATTTCCTTGCTCAGCTGCGCGACAACTATATCAGCAGAGATGCAAAGGGGACACCGGCTTTCCATTCGGTCATTCTCGCGGGCGTGACGGATGTGAAGCATCTCAAAAGCAAAATCAGACCGGACGACGAAGGCAAGGAGAACAGCCCGTGGAACATCGCGGCTGACTTCAATGTTGACATGAGCCTGCCGGAATCCGGTATCAAAGGAATGCTTGACGAATACGAAGCCGATCATCAGACCGGCATGGACACGGCTGCAGTCGCATCGATGATCCGAAAGCAAACGAGCGGGTATCCGTTTCTGGTCAGCCGCATCTGTCAGCTGATCGATGAGCAGGTCAGTCAAAGCATGAAGCCGTCCGAGGCATGGTCAAGAGAAGGCATTAATGCTGCAATCAGAATTCTGTTGTCAGAACCGAACACGCTGTTCCAAACGCTGACAAAAAATCTGAATAACTACCCTCGATTGAAAGCAGCGCTTCGCAGCATTCTGATGGAAGGCACAAAGCTCACTTATACGGTCCAGCAGGATGCAATCGTACAAATGGAAATGTACGGTCTGATCCGGAACGATCACAACACGGTGCGTATCTCAAACAGTATTTTTGAGACGATGCTGTACAATCTCTTTCTGTCAGATGAGGAGCTTGCGAACAATGTGTTCTATAACAACGGCTCTCTGAACAAGAGCAGATTCATTGTGAACGGGAAGCTGGACATGGTCGCAGTTCTGAACGGCTTTATCGAAACCTTCACGCAGATCTATGGACCGCTGACCGATCGTTTCAAGGAGAAGGACGGCAGAGAACTGTTCCTGCTGTATCTGAAACCGATCATCAACGGAACCGGAAATTACTGCATCGAACCGCAGACCAGAGATCAGACGCGCATGGATGTTGTCGTCGATTATCTCGGCGAACGCTTCATTCTTGAGTTGAAGATCTGGCACGGTGCTCGCTACAATGCACAGGGCGAGAAGCAGATCTGCGATTACCTTGACTACTTCAATCTACAAACCGGGTATATGCTCAGCTTCAACTTCAACCAGAAGAAAGAACAGGGCGTCAAAGAAATACAGATCGGCGGGAAGACGCTATACGAAGCGACGCTCTAAACAGTCAGACTCTCGTTATCCCGTTATTCACTGATTGCTCATGACCGCACATTCTGTGGTCATTGTCACCCGCGCCCATTATCCAATATATTTAACATAACAAGAGAGCCCCGCGGGGCTCTCTTTGAATTTATCGTAGTTTTTGCGGTGTCCGAATCTTGCTAAATATGTCGGGGTCCCGTTTTGCGAATCATCGAATCGGATGACCGTATGCGGAATCACGGTTTCTTTTTCGCCCGTTTGGGTCTGGTTTCAACCACGCCGCCTTTTGTCAGCTTTTTTCGTTCCATTCCTTGTATTCACTGTCTGCGATTTCCTTTGCGCATGGTGCCCAAACGATCAGCCGCTCCAAGACCAACGGAGCATCAAACCGATTCGTCGTTTAGGGAGCATCTTGCAGCAAGAATGTCCAGATTTCGTGGGAACTCATCCCACGATGCGTGAGTGCGCGAAAAGCAACGTATTTACGCGATTTCAAATACGGTTGAGGGCCGGTATGTGAAATTTCGTGGGAACTAGGTTTGAAAATCGCGTCTTTTACCTGCGTGAGTCGGCGTGGGAACTCGCGTGGGAACTCGCCCGGAAAACGGGCTTCAAAATGCGCAAAATGGCTGCTTTTTTCGGAAAATCGTTTCTGCCCGGAGAAAAGAAAAATGCCCTAAATACGCGAAAAACACGCATTTAGGACATTTCACGAAAATGGAGACAGAGGGACTCGAACCCGCGACCTCACGGATGTGAACCGTGCGCTCTAACCAGCTGAGCTATGCCTCCGAAGTGATTACCTGATTATTATACCACATTCCGGAGAATTTGTCAAGCATCCGCGCAAATTTTCTGCAAAGCACTGCAAAAAAGCAGCCGGCAGCCCGCTCGGAGCTGCCGGTTTGTATCTGATCAGTCTGCACTGTAGGGCAGGAGTGCCACGTATCTTGCACGCTTGATCGCAGTGGTCAGGGCGCGCTGATGGAAAGCACAGGTGCCGGTCACACGGCGCGGCAGAATCTTTGCGCGCTCGGTGGTGCACTTCTTGATGCGGTTCAGGTCCTTGTAGTCGATGGTCTTGATCTTATCGACGCAGAACATGCAAACCTTTCTGCGCGGTCTCTTGCCGCCGCGCTGCGGTCTCTCATGATCCATAGGCATGACGGATTTCCCTCCTTTTCAGGAAAATTGCATTGTGCTCAGAACGGTACTTCCCCGTCGCTGAGAATCTCTTCAAAGTCGCTGAGGTCACCGATATTCATGGAGTCCTGCGGCGGTGCTGCGGGTGCCGGTGCTGCCGGGCGCTGCGGTGCACTCTGCTGTGCATAGCCGCCCTGCTGCTGACCGCCCCAGCCCTGCTGCTGCGGAGGAGGCGTGCCCCATCCGCCGTCGGACTGCTGACGCTGCGAATATTCGCCGCCGCCCTGTGAAGCAGCCTTTGTCTCACCAAAGGAACAGCGTTCCGCCTGCACATAGGTCGAGTAACGCTTGGAACCGTCATTCGCCGTATACGCATCCTTATGCAGGCTGCCTTCGACAATAATCATTTTCCCCTTTGTGAAATACCGGGACACAAACTCTGCGTTTGTTCTCCATGCGGTCACATCAATGAAATCGGTCTGGCGTTCCTGATCCTTGCGCACCGGACGATCGATCGCAACCGTAAAGCGGCAAACAGGCACGCCGGAGGTCGTCTGCCGGAACTCAGGGTCAGCGACAAGACGTCCCATCAAAATAACCTTGTTCAGCATAAACCGAACCTCCTATCGGGTATTTGGATTACTCCTCTTCCTTCAGAGTAATCATGGAGCGCAGGACACCGTCCGTGATCTGCAGGATACGGTCGAGCTCCTTCGGGAAATCCGGCGCGGACTTGAAGCCGACGACAATGTAGTAGCCCTCGGTCTCGTAGTTGGCGGTCCCGTAGTGGATCGGATACGCCAGCTTGCGCTTCCCCCACTCGTCAACCTCGCCAAGCTCCGCACGCTCTTCGATGAGCTTTCTGAACTTCTCCCAGGTTGCCTGAACAGCCTCCTCGCCCTTGGAAAGGCTGAGAACGATCAAGAGCTCATAGCTCGCAGACAGCTTTGCCATGTTGATACACCTCCTTCTGGATAAAGCCCGCCGTCTCATGCGGCGGACAAGGATATTCGGCTTGATGCCGGCGGACAGAGCCGCATCATCTATTTTACCAGATTCGCCCGTTTTTGTCAAGCGGTGAATCGGTTTTTCGCAAATTTTGTGATTTTGCACAAATTAGTAATCACCGGAGTGGTCCTCGAGCAGGCGGAAGTCGATCTCGAAGGTCTGCAGCGTGCCGTCCTCCCGCACGCGCCCGCAGCGGCAGTGCACGGTATCGCCCGCCTTTGCGCCCTCGATCGCCGCGTTGATCGAATCATAGTCGCTGACCGCCTTGCCGTTCATCGTGAGGATCCAGTCATCGACCTTCAGCTCGGTATTCATCAGGTCGGAGTCCTCGTCGATCGCGGCGATCAGGATGCCGGTACCGTTGAGCTCCTGCGGCAGTGCGGTCTCGGTCTGCTGCCACGCGACGGTATTCTCCAGAAACCGGATGCCGATGCGCACTCTGCCGCTGACATAGCCCTGCTCCATGAGCTCCTTGAGAATGGGCAGTGCCTCGTTGATCGTGATCGCGAAGCCAAGCCCCTCGTAGGCGCCGCTGTCAAAGACCGACCGCGAGCTGTATTTCGAGGAGGTGATGCCGATGACCTGCCCGAACATATTGACCAGCGCGCCGCCGGAATTGCCGGGTGAGATCGCCGCATCGGTCTGGAAGCACTCCATCTCGAAGTTGGTGGAATCGGCGCGCACCTTGCGTTTGATGCCGGAGATAATACCGGTCGTGATCGAGCTGTTGAGCCCTGCGGGGTTGCCCAGCGCACAGACCGCCTCCCCGAGCTTCACCTCATCGGATTTGCCCAGCACCGCGGGGGTCAGACCGCTCGCCGGAATTTTCAGCACAGCGAGATCGGTCTTGGTGTCGTGCCCGATGACCGTGCCGGTGTAGCGCTGCTGCCCGTCGCCGTAGAGGCGCACCGAGAAGCTGTCGCCGCCGCTGATGACATGGGCATTCGTCGCGATCAGACCGTCCTGCGTCAGGATGATGCCCGAGCCCGATCCGCTCATGCGGCCGCTTGAATATGTATAGATCTCGACGATGCTCGGCATGACCGTCTCGGCGATGCCCTCGACCGTGAATCTGCCGGTACTGTCACGCAGCGGGGAATCCTCCTGCGGCTTGCCCTGCTGCACGATCTTCACATTTATGACATCCCCGGCGGGATAGAACCCGCCGCCCGATGCGCCCTTGCGCACATCCCACCAGATGCAGAAGCCGGTGAAGCCGATCACGGCGAGCACCAGCAGCCAGAGCAGCAGCTTCATGAAAATGCCCATGTGCTGCTCAGGCTCCTCCTGCACGGCGGCATGGGAGAACATCGTGCCCGGCTCGGCAAATGCCGGCTCCTCTGCGGCTGCGCTGCTGCGCGGAATCCCGTCGAAGAGCTCCTGCAAAAAGGCGTCGGTGTCCTGCGGATGATGCGCCGCAGGCTCCGCTTCCGGTATTTCCGGCTGCTCCTGCTCAGGTGCCGGCAGACCGGTTCCGCCGGTCTCTTCGGGCGGCAGACCGTCGATGCGGCTGTCGAATTCATCACTCATGGTTCTTCCTCCGATCCCCTTTTCTCCGCTCTCCTTTTCTCCGGTCCCGCCGCGGCTGCTCAGACGCCTGCTCCTTCTTCGGCTGCGTCAGAGGCAGGCTGACGATAAACTCCGTATATTCGCCCTTCACGCTCTTGACGGTCACGGAGCCGCTGTGCAGCACCATGATCCGGCTGACGATCGAGAGCCCGAGCCCGACGCCTGTCGTATCGCGCTCCCGCGAGGTGTCTGTCTTGTAGAATCTGTCGAAGATGCGCGGGATCTCCTCCTCGGAGAGCCCCTCGCCGCTGTTGCGCAGATGCACATGCGCCTCCTGATCGTCCGATTCGACCGCCAGATACAGCGCGCCGCCCTCGTTGACGAACTTGATCGCATTTTCCGTCAGGTTGTAGAAGACCTGCTGCATCAGGTCCTTGTCCGCCATCGCGTAGGTCTTGGGGCATTCCTCCAGCCCGTGCACGCTGACGTTTTTCAGGTTGATCTTGCGCTCGAAGAGGAACAGCGTGCTGATGAGCAGATGCGTGAGGTCGATCCGCTCGTAATTCGGCGAAAGCGAGCCCTCCTCAAATTTCGAGATATTGAGCATCGACTGCACAAGACGCGTCAGGCGCTGCACCTCAGAGGAGACTGTTTTCAGATAGTGCCGCTGATCCTCCGGCGGAATGGTCCCGTCGAGAATGCCGTCGACAAAGCCGCCGATCGTCGTCATCGGCGTTTTGAGCTCGTGCGAGACATTCGAGACAAAGCTGCGGCGGCTGCGCTCGTTCCGGTCGATGAAATCCGCCATGCGGTTCATCGTCGCCGCGAGGTAATCGAGCTCGGAATCGCCGGTCTGCTGAAGCCGCACGGAAAAATCGCCCTTGGCGTAGCTCTCCGCTGCCCGCGTGATCTCGAGCACGGGCTTGAGCAGGCGCGATGTGCTGTAATAGAACAGCAGCGCGCCGACCGCACCGGTGATCAGCACCGTGATGACCAGCACCGCCAGCAGTGCCGACGAAAAATCGCTGACACGCGCGACCGGGAAGATCAGCATGAGATAATAGCCGTCGCCTTCGTCGGTGAGGCGGAAATACTCCACATAGGTCGCTGTCGACTCGGTGAAATTTCCGCTCGCGCCGCCCATTCTGCAATAGGGCTCGACGCTCGCGGCATCGCGCAGCGCACCGGAGAGCACGATCTCGAAGTCGTTGTAATCCGAGCGCACGGTCAGCGTGCCGTCCTCGCCGAAGATATAGCAGTCGACATTGTAATTGCGCGTGTACTCCTCCAGCTCGGCGGTCACGGCTTCGATCTGCAACGTATCCGTTCCTGCAGAAACAGCACGGATCCGCGTCAGCAGAATCCGTGCCGTTCTGGCAAAGCTCTCATTCGCCTCCTGCTCCACGCGCTGATTCGCAAAGAGCACGACAATCAGTCCCGTCAGCGCGCACGCAAACATCAGCACGATCGTGCAGAAATAGAAGATGCGGCTGTAAACACTTTTGAGCATAGGCTTCAGGTTTCCTCGTCCGGCACTTCAAATTTATATCCGACGCCCCAGACCGTGCGCAGCAGCCATTTGTCCGAGACGCCCTCGAGCTTCTCGCGCAGGCGCTTGATGTGCACGTCGATCGTGCGTGAATCGCCGTAGTATTCAAAGCCCCAGACCTCGTCGAGGAGCTGGTCGCGCGAGAAGACGCGGTTGGGGTGCGACGCCAGACAGTAGAGGAGCTCGAGCTCCTTCGGCGGCGCCTCGACGACCTTGCCGCGGACGCGCAGCTCATAGCGGGACATGTTCACCGACAGATTGTCGTAATGCACCTCGCGTGTTTCGGATTCAGCCGGGGTCTGCGCCACTCTGCGCGTGACCGCCCGGATGCGCGCGACGACCTCCTTGGTGTCGAACGGCTTGACGATGTAGTCATCTGCGCCCAGACCCAGCCCGAGCACCTTGTCAAAGGTCTCGGATTTGGCGGTGATCATGATGATCGGCACATTTGATTTCTTGCGGATCTCCCGGCAGACCTGCCAGCCGTCCATGCCCGGGAGCATGACGTCGAGCAGCACGATATCCGGGTGCAGCGCATTGAACTTCACGACCGCCTCCTCGCCGTCATTGGAGATCATGGTCGTATATCCCTCTTTTTCCAGATATACCCGCAGCAAATCGCAGATATTCTGGTTGTCGTCAACGATCAGAACCTTATCCATTGCCATCCTGCATTCCTCCCTGCTGCTTCTTCGGTGTATAGGTATACAAATCTATTATACCGCAAATCCCGCTTCAATATATGAACAAATTGTGAACAATGTGCTGTTAAAAGAACAGCTCACCCATCATGCCCCAGATCATCCCGACAATGATGATCAGCAGAACCAGCAGCACGGCATTGATCCTTCCGGCTTTGAGGCAGGGCTCCGCGATCTGCGGGCGCCGCTCGTGATGCAGATTGTACATTTTTCTGCCGTAGCCCGGAACGAGCAGGCTTTTGATCCAGTCGCTCCGGTCGAGCTTGGCGCTGCGGTCCTCGGCGAGCTGCGCGCGCTTCTGCGCCTGCGTCATCGCCATCTGATACTGCCGGTAGTCGATGACATAATTGCAGTGGATGCACTGGATCGCGCCGTGCTCGACCTCCGCGCCGCAGTTCGGGCAGTAGACCGCGCCGCTCGTGTCGTAGTGGTAGTCCGGGCTGTGTGCGGCAATCTGCTCGGGCGAGGGCGGTGCCTGCTTCTGCTCCTGCTGCTGCGCTGCCTGTGCCGCCGGGGCGCTCTGCTGCGGCGTCGGCTCCAGCGAGGGCATGGAGAGGTCGGCGGGGTCCGCGGGGCGTGCCGGACGCACAGGCTGCTGCGGCGTCGGGATCGTGCGCGTCGGTGTCGGCCGCCAGCCCGTATCCTGCTGCGCTGTGCCGCCCGGGAGAATGTCGTAATGCTGGAGCACCGCCGTGATCAGGTCGCCGAGTGCACTGCCCGTCGAGGAGCCCGCACGGCGAGATGCCTGCTGCCGCTGCGCATAGGAGCTGCCGCCCGTGCGGCTGCGTGTGCCGGGGTCCGCCCACGGGTTCACGCGCTGGCGGGGCTGCTGTGCCGCCTGACGGGTACGCGGCTGCACGGTCGGTGCTGCAGGCTTTCTGCCCCTGCCGCCGACCAGACGCTGCGCCTGCCGGAATGCCTCCGGATTGAGGATATAATTGCAGTGCACGCAGACCGCAGAGCCCGGCTGAACGGGCTTTCCGCAGTCGCGGCAGAAGCGCAGCCCGCTCTCTGCCTGCTGCTGCATATTTTGCAGATACTGCTGATTCTGCCCCTGCGGAACGGTGTATCTGCGCGGCTGTGCCTGCGGTGCAGGCGCCGGCTGATTCTGCTGACCGCTCTCCTGCGGGGGCGTGGGTGCATACTGAACATTCTGGTCAGACATGATGTTGTTCTCTCCTATCAGGAAAAAGCATACGGATACGATGCGACCGCATCCTTGTATCGGAAGACCGATTTGAGACAGTCCGTCTGCTCGTCGTAGGTCTGCGGCTGCGTCGACGCCGTGATCGGACGGCGGCTGATCCAGACTTCTGCCGCCAAGCCGTCCGCATCGCCGATGATCTTATAATAAAACGTGTCGTACTTTCTGAAATCGCTGAAATAATCCGAGACGCCCTCGGTCATTTCCGGGCTGACAAGCGTCCCGCCGAACCTGCCGTATTCCGTGTTCAGCTTCCACAGCGCGGGGTCGGTGCCGCGTTTCTCACAGTCGGTCTGCCATGCGCCGATCGCGTTATACAGCGCCTTTGCCGTCCACTGGAGCGACGAGCGCCGCGAGACGGCGGTGTATTCATAGCCCAGCGACACCGCGCCGAAAAAGCACGCCGCCAGCACAAGCGTGATCACAAACAGCCTGCGGTGCGGCGCGTGCTTCTGCATCTGCAGGATTGCCGATGCCGCGGGGGTATCGGGCGCGGGAAAGCATTTCGGGACAAGAATGCCGATGACAACGGACGCCGCGACCGCGAGGAGCAGCACATAAAACGCCGTCGTGAAGAGCAGAACGCCTGTGCCGATTAGCAGCACGGTCAAGACATACTGAACCGCCCGCGCGGTGAAGAACCGCCGGAGGGCTCTGCGCCCCTCCTCCGCTGAATATGCTTCGGTCTCATGCAGGCTGTCATCCTGCCGGACGGGTCTGAGCAGCACCCGCTGCACGGTCTCCAGCGCAATGCAGAGCAGCGGCACGGAGCAGAAGGTCACGGCGAGCCAGATGCCGAACAGCGCCCTGAGCGGGCGGTTCCCGCACAGCATCAGCACGGCGGTCACCGCGGCAGATGCCAGCAGCCAGATCAGCACGGCATATTTCTCCGCCCTGTCAAATTTCTGTGCGATCTCCGGGAGCGCGCCCTCTGTGCGCGCGGAACCGTCAACCGGCTCTGTCTGCATCATATTGCACCGCCTTCCGTGTCATGCATCCGCAGGGGGCTCCTCCGCCGGTGCAGTCGGGGGGACAGTCTCCTCCTCCGCCTCAGCCTCCGGCAGGTCGGGCACGGCTTCATCCGCAGAGGGCGCGGGCTTTTCCGCGAAATGGATCTTGTCGGTCATATAGCTTTCGGTGTCGGCGGGCAGCCCCTTCTTTGCCAGCCGCTCCGTGAAGAAATCGGAGAGGAAGGCATAGAGCGCCGCAAACAGCGGGATAAACGCGACCATGCCGATGAACCCGAACAGTCCGCCGCCGACCGTGATCGCGAAGAGCGTCCAGAACATCGGCATGCCGAGCGAATCGCCGAGGATCTTCGGTCCGAGGATATTGCCGTCAAACTGCTGCAGCAGCAGAATGAAGATCACGAACGGAATGACCTTTTTGGGCTCGGTGAGCAGCACGAGCAGTCCGGTCGGCACGGCACCGATGATCGGTCCGAAGAACGGGATGATATTCGTGACGCCGATCGTAATGGAGATCAGCGTGATATAGGGCATTCTGAGGATCGTCAGACCGATGAAGCACAGCAGCCCGATGATCAGGGAATCAAGGGTCTTGCCCGAGAGGAAGTGCATGAAGGTGTAGCTCACATGCGCGCCGACATGCAGGAAGGTGTGCGTCTTCTTCTGCGGGAATAGCGCATAGAGCACCTTGCGCGCCTGCGCCTGATAGTGTTCCTTGTTGTAGAGCAGATAGATCGACATGATCAGCCCGAGCAGGAAATCGAGCACCGAGCTGACGATCGAGACCGCGCCGGTCGTGATCTGCGTAATGAAATCCGCGCCGCCGCTGGCTATGCTGTCGAGCTTCGGAGCGAGCTGCTCGGCAAAGCTCGAAACATTGTCCTGCGCGTTGTTCCAGAAGCTCATCAGCGTGGCGTAGAGCTGCGGATGCTCCTGCTCCAGTCCGGCGATATTCCGCTCCATCCATTTGCCGACCGAGGTCAGGTATTCCGGCAGATTGACGATCAGATTCTTGATCGAGCTGACGAGCTCCGGCACGATCGCCATGACCAGCCCGGCGATCGCCGCGACAAGGATCACAAAGGTCAGCGTCACGGCAATGACGCGCTTGATCGTGGGGTGCGGCTTTTTGCGCTCAATGAGCTTTCCGGTGTATTTCTCGATCCAGCACATGAGCGGGTTGAGCAGATAGGCGAGCACCAGCCCGATGATGATCGGTGCGAGCACGCCGAGAATCTTTTTCAGGACGCCGACCAGCGCCGTCCAGCGCCAGAACGCAATGCCGATCAGCATACAGATAGTGAAGATCCAGACAGCGGTTTTTGCGATCGCCCGCTGCTTTTCGTCCATGCGAACCTTCATCGGAACGCATACCTCCTTCTGAAAGCGTATTCATAGTTTATTATACAACAAAACGACAAAAAAAGAAAGCCCTTTCCGCGATTCTTAAGAAAACTGTCATCTTTCACAAATGCTTTCGCTCCGGGCGCGGCTTTGCGGGCGGCATACAGACAGGGCAATCACGCCTTCGGGCAGATATGCCGGTGACAATCATGCGGACACCGGGCGGCGTTTCTTGACATTCCCGGGCAATCTATGCTATACTGAAGCAGACAAAAAACAGGGAGGGACGGCTGTGAAGCGCTTCAGCGAGACATATCTGAACAAGCTGCACATCGGCAGCATCACCGCGGATTCCAATGTCCTGATGGCGCCGCTCGCCGGCTATACCTGCTATCCGTTTCGCCGGATGTGCAGAGCGCTCGGCGCAGGGCTCTGCTTTACGGAAATGGTCAGCGCCAACGGTCTGAAATATCAGGACAGGGCGACCGCAAAGCTGCTCTATACCGACGCTGAAGAAACGGGCAAGGCGGTGCAGCTGCTCGGCTGTGTGCCCTCGGCGTTTGAGGCTGCCTGCAAGGGCGCATACACGGCTGCATTTGACATGATCGACATCAACATGGGATGCCCCGTGCCCAACATCGTCAAAAACGGCGAGGGCTGCGCACTGACCGGCAATCTGCCGCTCGCATCGAAGATCATCGAGGCGTGCAGGCGCAGCGGCAAGGTCGTATCGGTCAAATTCCGTCCCGGCATGAACCGCAGCAATATCGTTGCTGCCGAATTCGCGAGAATGTGCGAGGATTCCGGCGCGGATATGATCACCGTACACGGGCGCACCAGAGATATGATGTATGACGGCGAACCGGTCTATGAATACATCGCCGCCGCAAAGCAGAGCGTGCATATTCCGGTGATCGCCAACGGCGGCATCGACTCGGAGGAGGCGGCGGTCCGCATGATGGAGCAGACCGGCGCGGACGGCGTCATGCTGGCGCGCGGCGGCTTCGAGAACCCGCTGCTGTTCGCGGCGCTGACCGGAACGCAGACGGATGCGACCAAGCTGTCCCTGATCACGGAGCAGCTGCAGATCGCCCGGCGCTGCTTTGATGAGCTCGGCGCAATGGAATATATCAAAAAGCTCGCATCCTATTTTATGAAAAAGCGCCCGGGGACGAAGGTCTATAAGCAGGCGCTTTACAGCTGCGGAAATCTGCCGGAGCTATCGGCGATCCTGACGCAGATTTTTTCCGAAACGGAGGGATAACGCATGACGGACGGCTTTGTCATTGAAAACGGCGTTCTGACCCGCTACAGCGGCAGCGCACACAGCATCGTCATCCCGGCGTGCGTGCATACGGTCGGCGCGGGCGCCTTCAAGGGCATGTCATGGATCACCGCGGTCACGCTGCCGGAGGGCATCCGGGAGATCGGCGATCACGCCTTCAAGGGCTGCCGCCTGCTCAGCACGGTCAATTTCCCGGAGGGTCTTGCGCGCATCGGGGATTTTGCGTTTCACAGATGCCATTCGCTCACCTCGGTCATTTTGCCCGATTCCGTCACAGAGCTCGGGCTCGGCGCGTTTCTCTACTGCGACAGTCTGCGGCAGATTCAGGCATTCGGCGTGCGGCAGCTCAGAAAGCAGACCTTCGCCAATGACACGGAGCTGCGTGACATCGCGCTGCACAGTGAGATCGACTGCTCCAATTTCGGCGACGATCTGTTCACGGGCTGCATCCGCATTCAGAGGGTCCGGCTCTCGGACGGCTTCTGCTGCGAAGCCGCGCATCTGCTGGAGGTGCTTCAGACCGCAGACGCCGCGCATCCGGTCGTGCGCGCGATCGCCGAAAGCGTCTATCACTCGCTGGAGATCGAAAACGGCGTCCTGCACAGGCTGCACATCGACCTGCGCGCTTTCGAGCTGCCGGAGGGCATCCGCTGCATCGGGAGGGGCTGCTTTTTCGATAAAAAGGGCATTGTGTCGATCACATTCCCGAACAGTCTGGAGCGCATCTGCACGAATGCATTCGGCAACTGCATCAATCTGGAACAGATCACGCTGCAGAGCGAAGCCGTTTCGATCGACGAGGGCGCATTCCGCGGCTGCAGCAATCTGAAGCGCGTTGTGCTCGGCACGCGGGAATACCGGCTCGGCGGCATCAGCGGCATGGAGCATGCGCCGTATCTGATCCGTCAGATCAACGATCAGGTGATGAGCGATTTTTACATCAGCGGCAGGATCCTGATGTCCTACCGCGGCAGAGAGGAGCGCGTGACCGTCCCGGACGGCATCGAAATCATCGGAGAAGGCTGCTTTGCCGGAAACGATACGCTGGACCGCGTCATCATGAGCAATACCGTGCGCGAGGTGCACGAAAATGCGTTCCGCGGCTGCATCTGCATGCAGTCTGTTGTGATGTCGGAATCCCTGCGCGTCATCTGCAGCGGCGCGTTTGAGCAGTGCAGAAGGCTGATCCGGTTCAATGTGCCCGCCGCGCTCGAATCCGTCGGCTTTGCGGCGTTCCGCGGCTGCAAGAGCCTTGAGGTGCCGGGCTTTGAGACCGGCACGCCGCACGCTGAGCCGATTGCGGCGCGAAAGACATATCAGCCGGGCGATTTTCCCGCATACGGCTTCTGCGGCGATGAATCGGTCACAGAGCTGACCGTCGACCGCCCGTGCGTGATCGGGAAATATGCGTTTTCCGCCTGCCCGAATCTGCGCACCGTGGTGATCCGTCATCCTGAATGCGTCATTGAAGCATATGCTTTTGAAAAATGCCCCGCGCTGCGCAGTGTCAGCGTGCTTGCGGGCAGCATGGAAAAGGGCGCATTCTCCTTTTGCAGAAGCCTCGAGGCGGCGCAGATCGGCGGCGTCGGTGCGCTCCCGGATGAATTGTTTGCGGGCTGCTCCGCACTGAGCACAGTCACCGTGTCGGAGACCGTTACGGCGGTCGGGAGCCGCTGCTTTGACGAATGCACCGCGCTGACCGGCTTTGATTTTGCCAATATCCGCGCGATCGGTCCGCGTGCCTTTGAGCGCTGCGACAGCCTTGCCGAGGTGCGGCTGACAGGCTGTGCCGTCGGGTATCATGCCTTTGCGGACTGTGCCGGTCTGCGCACGGTCGCGCTTGACCCGGGGACCGTGCTGCAGAGCGGCGCGTTCTTCGGCTGCACCTGCGCCGATACGGTTGAATACGACGGGGTGCGGTATGCGTTTTCCCGGTTTGCGCAGAGCAGAAACACCGCGGATAATCCGCTGCCGCTCCCGGTGCAGGAGGTCATCGGCAGCGTGTACGCCTGCTTTACGGTCAGCAGAGAGAACAGCATCGAAGCCTATCACGGCGATGCAGTCACCGTGCGCATCCCGGATGATCTGACCGGCGCGGAGGACGAAGCGTTCCGCGATCATCTGCGCGTGACGGAGATCCTGTTCCCGCAGGGCTTCCGGAAAAGCGGAAAGCTGACCTTCGCCGGCACGGGCTGGCTCGAGCAGCGGCGCAAAGAGGTACAGTTCAATCTTGTCAACGGCATGCTGATCGACGCTGCCGCCTGCGGCGAATCCGCCGTGATCACACCGGATATCAGACGCATCTGCAGCTGGGCGTTCGCGGGCAATCTCCGGCTCAGGGAGCTGACCCTCACGGATGCGCGCGTCATTGTCGATGTGTTTGCGTTCCGCAACTGCATCAACCTGAAGACCGTTCACACAGCCGACGGCAAAACCTACACGCTGTCGCATGTCCGCGATCTGACCGCTCAGCCGTACCCGGAGCTTGTCCGCCGTATTTTTACGGAGTGCCTCAACTGCTTCAAGCTGAATGCAGACGGTGTGCTCGAGGAAAGCACCGGCAATCTCAGGGAGCTTGTTTTCCCCGGCGGCATCTGTGCGGTCGGCGATCAGGTCTATATGGACTGCAACCTGCTGGAGCGCATCGTGCTCGCGCTGGAAACCGTCAGCATCGGGAAATCCGCGTTCAAGAACAGCAAATGGCTGCAGAGCGTTGAGCAGGCAGGCAGTCTGGTCCGCATTGCAGCGCAGGCGTTCAGCGGATGCAGAAGTCTTGCGCGCATCGACCTCTCCGACAGCCTCGTGTCACTCGGCAAGCGCGCCTTCGAGCACTGCTGCAGTCTGGGCGAGATTCATCTTTCCGATCAGCTCACCGTGATCCCGGAGAAAGCTTTTTTCCGGTGCAAGAGCCTCAGAAGGGTCATCATTCCGGCTTCCGTCGTGAAAATCGAATCGCAGGCATTTGCATTTTGCAGCGAGCTGGAGGAGGTCGTTTTCTGCGGCAGCCCCGACATTGCGGAGGACGCCTTTGCGTGGTGTGACAAGCTATGAGATACAGAAAACTTGGAAACACCGGACTGACCGTATCGGAGATCGGGTTCGGGACCATTCCGATCCTGAGCGGCAATGTGCCCGTGCTGCCGGAATACTGCAGCCCCTCGCCGGACGAGGCGGCAGAGATCATGCTGCACGCATACCGGATGGGCTGCAATCTCTATGACACGGCGATTCCGGAGGAATACGGCGACGCGGAGTACAAGCTCGGTCTGTTCGCACAGCGGGTCGGGCGGCAGAATATCATCATATCCGACAAGGCGCGGTTCAGCGACGGGAACGATATCTTCCGCGAGGTGCTGCGCTCCGCCGAAACGCTCGGCACAAAGCCGGATATCTATTCCGTGCATCAGGTCGACGAGAAAAATCAGGACGAGGTATTCAGCCGATACGGCGCACTGGACGCGCTGTGCGATCTGAAAAAAGCCGGCATGATCCGGTTCACGGGAATCGCGACGCACTATTACAGCGTGGCGCTGCGTGCTGCCCGCGACAGCAGAGTCGACGTGATCCAGACCAGCGGCAATATTCTGGAGCGCGGCATCATGGACCGCATTTCAGAAAACGGGCTGTTCAGCGGCAAGGGGCTGATCCTCAACAAGGTCTATGCAGCCGGCTGTCTGCTGCGCGTGTTTCAGCCCGCGGAGCTGATCGGCGGGATTCTGCACTGGAGCTTTTCCAGCGCACTGATCGGCATCGGCACAAAGGAACAGGCGGACGCCGCCATGCAGAAGGAATTTGCGCCCGCCGCCTGTTCCTTTGACGATGTGATCGCGCGGCTGTCGGAAGCCTTTTCGCCCGTGCGGTGCACGCGGTGTCAGCAGTGCCGCTGCGCCAACGGCTATGAGGTGCATATTCTGCTCAGACAGTACAATTATTATCACCTCGGCAAAAGCGAATGGGCATTGCGGAAGCTGCGGATGAATATCCGCGAGGTCGCCGAGCACTGCCGCAGATGCACCGACAGACGCTGCATGAAGGAATGCCCGCAGAATCTGCGCATTCCCGAGCTGATTGCAATGATCGATGAATTTGCACGCTGAGCCTGCATATTTCCGAACGCGCCCGGTGATTTCAGCGGAATCACCGGGCGCTTCTGCGCGTCGAAAAAGGGATCGCTGCGCGATGATCTGGAATGAGGAGCGCAGCGTGCGAGAGCCCCATTCTCAATCCATCGGAGATACCGCCTCCCCGACAGACTGAATCGCCCGGATTCCTCAAATATTGTGATAATCCGCACTCCACTTTCAAGCGAATGGAAAGAGAAGCAGTGTGCATTCCGACCGCAAAGCGGGATCACGCGCAAAGGAATGTGCTTTTATACAAAAATGGCTGCCCGAATCAAATCTGTTTATTCGCTGTCACAAAATGCAAAGTTAAACCATCCTGTCCCCTTGCCGCGACAGTTTCCGCAAAAATCGCAAGAATTGAGGAATGCACAGCGCTTTCAGCAAAAAACATACTAGAATTCTCAGCTTTGAACGGTTATAATGAAGACAGAGTGCTGAGAATGCACTGTGCAGCATAAAAAATAAGGAGGAAACGCGCATGAAGAAACTCATTTCGGTTTTGTCTGCATTGGCCGTCGGGTTTGCGGCGATTCAGTCAACAGCATGCTTCGGGACGCTTCCCGCGGTGCAGGCTGCCGGCACGGTGAAGATCATGCCGACCGGTGATTCCATCACCAACGGTGACGGCGAGACCGGCGGATACCGGAAGTATCTCGACTATGCCTTACATCAGAAAAGCATCTCCTTCGATATGGTCGGTCCGAACCAGACCATGGGCTCTTCGTTCAGCTACAACGGTCAGACGGTGCAGTATGACGGCGATCATGCGGGCTTCAGCGGCTATCAGATCAAGGAGGTCCCGGGCTGGGGACAGAGCCAGGGCGGAAGGGGAAGCCTCTATAATGAGCTGAAAAACAACGATGCGGTCAAGAAGTATCAGCCTGATATCATCCTGCTCATGATCGGCACCAACGACCTGACCGCAAACCGCTCCATGAGCGACTGCTCTGCCGATCTGCATTCGCTGATCGACTACATGCTTGCCGATATGCCCTCGGGCGGCGCGGTCTTCCTCGGCACCGTGCCGGAGCACACCGCATACGGCGGCAACGCGACGAAGATCGCAAACTATAACAGCACGGTGAAGCAGGTCGCCGAGGACTATGCTTCTGCTGGCAAGAATGTCCGCTTCTGCGATGTGCACGGCTGTCTGGACGGCATGAACGACATCAGCGGCGACAATCTCCACCCGAACGGCGGCGGCTACGAGAAGATCGGCAAATTCTGGGCAGCCGAGATCGAGGATTATCTCGGCGGCGGATCGGATACTCCTCCCGACGATCCGCCCGATGATCCGCCCGATGATCCCCCTGTCGCCGACGGCACCGTTCTGCTCTATGCCGACTTTGAAAGCGGTGCCTCCGGCTGGACAGGGCGCGCCAGCGAGACCGTCGCGGTCAGCTCGGATGCAGCCTACGCAGGCAGCAAGTCGCTTGCCGTCACCGGCAGAAACAACAACTGGAACGGACCGATCCACGCGCTGGACAGCTCGACCTTCAAGCCCGGGACCGCATACAGCTTCAGCGCAGATGTCATGTATGATACCGGCGCCGCTTCGACCACCTTCCACCTGACGATCGAATACAGCGACGGCTCCGGCACGAAGTATGAGAAGGTCGCGACCGTGGATGTGGCAAAGGGCGAATGGGTCCAGCTCGCAAACAGGAATTTCACCATTCCTTCGGGCGCCTCCAATGTTTCGCTCTATCTCGAGACAGAGAGCGGCTCCGCATCCTTCTATGTCGATGAGGTCACGGTCGCAACGGCAGGCACCGTGATCGAGGGACCGAAGGCGGTCACCTACTCGCTCGGCGATGTCAACGGCGACGGAAAGATCAGCGGCGCCGACCTCACGCTCGCCAAGCGCGGCATGATGGGCACATTCAAGGCAGCCGGTGCCAAGAAGGCAGCGGACGTCAATCAGGACGGCTCCGTCACGATAGCAGATATCGTGTGGTTTGCGAAATTTCTGACCGCACAGGTCTCCGAATTCCCGGAGAAGGTCGCACCGCCGCCCGGACAGATGCGCACCATTTCCGAGTATACACCGGTCGTGCAGGCAGAGGTGGTCATGAAGGAAACGAACCAGTCCACCAGCCAGCAGGCAGGCGTGACCTACCCGAATGTGCAGAAGAAGACGTACTTCTCCAAGAAGGCGAACAAGAACAAGAATTACAACATCCTGCTCCCGGCAAATTACGATGAGAGCAAGAAGTATCCTGTCCTCTATGTGCTGCACGGCTTCTTCGAGAACGAGGACCGCATGATCGTCACGGGCAACAACCCGCCGATCCGCACGAAGGAGATCATCTGCAATGCGATCGCATCCGGCGAAGCGGTCGAAATGATCGTCGTTGTGCCGTTCGTGTTCACGAGCGCCACAATGCAAGATGCGACCGGCTTCCAGGATCAGGGCTCCAACGAGGGCTACGACAACTTCGTCGATGACATCGTCGACAGCCTGATGCCGCATATCGAGGAGAACTACAGCGTCGCGACCGGCAGAGAGAATACGGCAGTCACCGGCTTCTCGATGGGCGGCAGAGAGTCGCTCCAGATCGGCATGAAGTATGCGGACAAGTTCGGCTATGTCGGCGCGATCTGCCCGGCGCCCGGCGCACAGGGCAGCTTCAAGTGGGAGAGCGAGGAAGCGTCTCCGTCGCTGGTGTTCATCACCGGCGGCACGCAGGATGACGTTGTCGGTCTGAACACCCCGCAGGGCTATCACGACAACTTCGAGAAGAACGGCGTTCCGCATATCTGGCATGTCGTCGAGGGCGGTCACCACGGTGACGATTCGATCCTCGCGCACATGTACAACTTTGTCAGAGCGGTCTTCAAGGCATAATCGCAATACGGATGAAAGAGCCCCGGCAGCTTCTCTGCAGGGGCTCTCAGTCTGTCGAGAAAGGTGTCTTGGGCGGAAGCCGCCCCGACGGATTGATATTGGGGGTCACTGCCCCTTTGGCAGAGGTGCCGGGACATCGTCCCCGCAGAATGTGCCGCAGACACATCAAATCACACTTTTTCTTCCAACAAAAATGCCTGCCGTATCCGCCCGGATACGGCAGGCATTCTGTGACTGCAGTAAATTTGCAGGCTTGCGTCATTCACCGTCTTCCCATTCCATTGCACCTTCCCAGTCATCTGTCGCAAGATATTCCAGCAGCACATTGAGGTCGCCTGCGTCCAGCGTTCCGTTTCCGTCCAGATCGTAGGCACGGGTGATCCGGATGCCGGCTTCCTCGGAATTATAGCGTGCGAGCAGAATCGCATCCGCGATCGAGAATGTGCCGTCGCCGTTGTAGTCGCCGTGGAACGGCCGGAAGAGCTGCTGCACCGTGCCGTCCGGGAACGTCGCAGTCCCGTTGAGCAGATCGATGCGGAGCGTCAGGAACGGCTCCTGCTCCAGATCGGCTTCTCCCTGATCGTTCAACGGATACACCTGATAGAGCACAACTGCGTTCGGTTCAAAGCTGGTGACCGTTTCAAACGGGACATATTCGCCGTAATGCTCCTCCAGATAAGGGTAGACGATCATTGCCAGTTTGGGCTTTTCCAGCGCGGCCATGCAGACACCGATGGTGTAATCGCCGTATTCCTGCGGCTCCAGCTTTCGGAGAAGGTCGACGCCGGTGTTCGTACTGCAGCCGAATGCCCACTGGAAGTTGCCGGAGAGCCGGAGTCCGTGCTCCTCCCAGTTTCTGACATGGAAATAGTATCTGCTCGGCTCGTCCAGCAGCGTCAGAACGCCGTGATCCAGCTGATACTCATATCTGAACGGGTAATTATCCATGAACGACCGGAAACTCACATCCGACTCTGTAATATCGTAGACGCCGTTGGTGCCGAGATAGCGTCCGGGCGTGATTGCCGTAAAGGCAGGCTCCTCCATCGAGTAGAAGCTGTAATTGTATGCGCGGTCGAGTGCAACGAACCAGTAATCACTGAAATCCGTGATATCATATTCCGCTGAGAAGTATGTTTCACCCGTTTCCGGCGTCAGGCAGTCAAAGTAGCAAAGCTCACCCTCCAGAAGATTCTCCGGGAAAACGCCGTACAGGATGCGCTCCAGAACTGTGCTCCCGCCGATGAGATCATAGTCGGGCAAATCGCCGGGCAAGCCGATTGCTTTGCAGTTCAGTGCGCTCATGACGGCTGCGCGCTGCTTCAGACCGTACTGCTCTGCAGTATCCGGGTCAAAGCTGTCTGCGGGTCCGCCCTTGCCGGTCGCCATCACAAGAATGCAGTCGAGATTGTTGTCGGCGGCTGAAATCGTCAGGATCTTCCGGCCGTTTTCCTCTCTGACCAGGCTGTTGACCACCGGCTTGGTTTTGTCAACGGAGAACCGGAAGCGATAGTGCTTCGGCGTCATCTCCTGATTCAGGCGCGGCACAACGAGCGAGGCGTCGTAGTAATAATCGCCCTCGTACAGCTCGGAAAGATCAAAGATTCCGGACGTCGTGAGACTGAACTGCAGCTCCCTGCTGACGGTTTCGATCAGCTTGCCGGAGGCATCATACAGAGCATTCTCGGTGCAGTTCCACGGACGGTATGCGTCAAAGGAAATGCCGATGTTGTCTGCAAGGTAATCGCCGTTCGGCGAGAGATACAGGTCACCGCCGTTATTGTGCAGCCATGTGATGTCATCGTCAGTCCAGCTCTCCTGCACATACCGGACATAATCGTAGAGATTGCTGCTGTCCGGCACAATGTCCGACTGTTCAATGATGCGCCCGGTACGTTCGATGATCTCCGAAAGCGGCTGCGAGCTGTCAAAGGTATAGGGCATGGACTGACCGCAGATCAGAGAATCCTTGTCCATAATCGGCACCTCGGTCCAGTCGCCCGCAAAGCCGACCAGCGGCAAGGATATGTCACAGCAGTCCTCCGCGCCGGAGAGCAGCAGGAAGCCCTCGACAAAATGACCGAACGGAAAATCCTCAGCCAGCGCGAGAAAATCGTTCTGCGCAATGCTGACCGTGACGGTCGCAGTGCGGCTCTCCCCGGCAGTGAGCGGGTTCAGCAGCGTGTCAGCCTCAGCCGTGCAGCGAATGCGCTGCTGCCCGCCGATCTTACGGACGCCGTTCAGCGTTTCCTCCAGCACGCCGTCGGTCGTCAGCTCGACCTCTGCCGCAGAAAACTGCACTGTCTTCCCGCTCACGTTGGTCAGTGTGACATCGAAGCTGAATTCCTGCCCGAGCTTGTCGCCGAGGCTGCGCTTGCATTCGTCACCGTCGCCGGTCAGCAGAACGGTGTCGTGAATCATCTGCTCCACAGAGACCAGACCTGCCCCCTGCCGGCGCGGGCTGGTGAGCATGCCGTCCTCACGGACCGGAACGGCGGAGGACATGAGCAGCTGACGCAGACGCTGTGCCCGTTCGGAGCCGGTCAGCGTGCAGCCCTGCTCCTCCAGCACGGCATTGAGCAGTGCAGCACAGCCCGAAACGAAGGGCGAAGACATCGACGTGCCCTCCTGCACCGAGGAGCCGCTCCGGTAGGCTGCCGACCGCACACCGCCGCCGATGCCCGCGATATCCGGACGGACCGCGAGGGATTCCTGCACGCCCCAGCTCGAGAAGCTGCTGACTGTCAGCTCCTGCCGCACCTTCACGGTTTCGGAGGAGAAGCGGACGGTTTTGACTGCGGCGTTTTTGAGCAGCTCGCCTTCCTCCCTGGAGATCATCGCGGTTTGGATGGGTGCGTCATTGACCATGCGTGACGGAATCCCGTCGGTATTCTGGATCACGATGACGCCGACCGCGCCGTACCGATAGGCGGTCTCCGCCTTATCAGTGAAGGTATAGGTTCCGCGGTCGACCAGCGCGATCTTGCCGGTCAGATCCACATCCGGCATTTCGTCAGCGCCGAGGCCGCAGTAGACATATTCGTAGTCTGTATTCTCTTTCAGCGTATCGCCGAGATAGTGCTCGTCTCCCGTGCTCAGGGCAAAGCAGCTGGTATAGGCGATTTTCTGACCGCTGAACAGGATGGTTTTCATCGCCACATCCGTCGGATTATCGACCGAGCCGACGCAGAGCGCCCGGGTGTCATCGCTGAACATCGCATTGATCCGGCTGTTGTCCAGCCGCTCCACGGTGGGCTGGATGCTCTCGGAAAACTGGCCGTTGTCTTCGTTTCCTGCCGAGACGCAGACCGTGACGCCGGCGCGCTCTGCGGCATTGATGACGTCTGTCCAGATGAACAGCGGGGTAGAGCCGGGAATGCCGAAGCTCATGTTGATAACGTCAGCGCCCAGCTTGACGGCATCCTCCACGGCAGTCATCGCGGCGGAGTTTTCGATGCCGTCGCCGGACGCGCTGCCGCAGCAGAAGAACAGCAGCTGCGCGTCCGGTGCAATGCCGGAAAGGACCGTGCCGTCCGAGGCGGTGAACGGTCTGCCTGCCGCGATGCCGCAGACATGCGTGCCGTGATAGCCGTTCTCGAATGCGGTCTCATAGCGGATGCTTTCTCTCGTATAGTTGACCGCATACGGCACCTTGCTGTTCCGGTATGCCCTATCCGGATCGATCTCAAACGCAAGCCCGTCCGCATCGGCAAGCCGGGCGATATCCGCCTTGGTCACGGGCGTCTCGGTGCCCTCCGGCAGCGCCTCGAACATCGGGTGCGTCAGGTCCAGCTCAGAATCAATGACCGCGATGACCTGCCCCTCGCCGCGGCAGCCGGTCTCATTCGTGAAGGCGGGAATGCCGACCGTCCCGGCGGCATCTGCCATCTGCGGAACGGCGATCTCGGGCGCGGGCTCTGCGTATTTCACGAGCGGCAGCGCACGGACCGCTTCCAGCAGCTCCTCCGGCAGCTCACAGGCAAAGCCGTTCATCAGCGTCGAATAGCGGCGCGTGATGTTCAGCTCCGGATACAGCGCCCGGATGTCCGCCTCTGCGCGCTGCTGTGTGCGGCGGATGCGCGCCTCCTGCTTCTCTGCGGCATCGGTCCCGAGATAGTACGGATCACCGCAGTCGAGCAGCGCTTCGCTTTCCAGCGAGATCAGAACGGGAACCGGTTCTCCCAAAGGCTGTGAAGCCGCCTCCGAAATACACGCAGCGGCATATGCAGCCTTGCGCAGCGCGTCTCCGCCCGCAGAGCAGAACGAAGCACATCCGATGACGGCGGCAGCCGCGATGCTGACGAGCTTATGCAGTGTTCTGTGACTCATATCATCTGTCCCTCCTGTAAATGTTCTCCGGCAGTCCGATTGTCCCTCGTGCCGCTGCTTTCATTATATACGATATTTGCAAAAAACGCAAGAGGAACATCCGGATTTATGTGCCTTTTCGTGGGGACTCCGTCCCCACACCCCTGCCAAAGGGGTACTGCCCCTTTGGCATCCCATTTTGTGTGAATTTCACGCTGATACGTCATTAGAGGCGGTGCCCGTTAAGCTGGAGTTTGCTTGCAAACTCATAGCGGAGCGTGCGAGAGCCCCTCAATATCATCCGTCGGAGACACCTTGTTCTGCAGACTGAAATGAGGGAGCCGAAGCTCCCTCATTCTGCTGTGTTATCCGAGTGTCAGCGTTGCGTCGTCGGAGATGGTCTTCGCGCCGTTGCCGTCGGTGATGACGCATCTGTACTGCCAGCCGTCGTATGCCGTTTTTGCATTGATCGTCAATGTTGCGGTCGCCGCGCCGGATGCACCGGAATTCTTCCAGCCGGAGCCGGAGTTATACTGCCACTGATAGCTGAGCCCGATGCCGGTCGCCTTGACCGTGAATTTCGCCGCGGTGCCGGACGCCGCCTCGACGTCAGCCGGCTGCGCCGTGATCGCGGTCCTGACCCTGAACACTGCCGTACCGGATGTGGTCGTTTTGCCGTTCGCGTCGGTGATCACGCAGCGGAACTGCCAGCCGTTGTATGTCGTTTTGCCGTAGAGCGTGAGCGAAGCGGTCTTGTTGCCGGATGCGCCGGAATTCTTCCAGCCGTCGCCGGAATTGTACTGCCACTGATATTTCAGCCCCGCGCCGGTCGCCTTGACCGTGAATTTTGCGGCTTCATTGATCGCTGCGGAGGCGTCTGCGGGCTGTGCGGTGATCGCGGTCTGAACGGTCAGCTTTGCGGCGGCAGAGATCGTCTTTGCGCCGTTCGCGTCGGTGATGACACACCGATACTGATAATTGTTGTAGCCGGCCGCGGTATTGATCGTGAGCGTTCCGGTCTTGGAGCCGGTGCCGTTCGAGGTCTTCCAGCCGTCGCCCTTGTTGTACTGCCACTGATATTTCAAGCCGGCGCCGGTCGCGGTCACGGTGAATATCGCCTGTGTGCCGACCGCTTTGCTGAGACCCGCGGGCTGTGCGGTGATCGCCGTCTTGACCGTCAGCTTTGCTGCGGAGGACGTTGCGGTTCTGCCGTTTTCGTCGGTGACGATGCAGCGGTACTGATAGCCGTTGTAGCCGGCAGCGGTGCTGATCGTCAGCGTCGCGGTCTTTGCGCCCGTGCCGTTGGAGTTCTTCCAGCCGTCGCCCTTGTTGTACTGCCACTGATAGGTCAGTGTGCCGACACCGACCGCCGAAACGGTAAACTTTGCAGCAGTGCCGACCGTCGCGCTGAGATTTGCGGGCTGCTTCTGGACCGCGGGCTTGACAAGCAGGCGTGCCGCATCCGAGATCACGCTGTTTCCGTATTTATCGGTGATGACGCAGCGGTACTGATATCCGTGATATGTGACCTTGGAGCTGATGCTGAGCGTATCCGTCTGATTGCCTGCTGCGCCGGATTTCTTCCAGCCGCTGCCCGCGTTGTACTGCCACTGATAGGTCAGCTTCTTGCCGGTCGCAGCAACCGTGAACAGCGCTGTCCCGCCGACTGCCGCCGACACAGATTCCGGCTGACCTGTGATTTTCAGCTCGACCGGTGCAGGCGCCTCCTCGCTGCATACAAAGCGCGTGCCGACCGGTGCGAGCTCCAGCATTTCCGCATCATAGAGCTCCAGCGTATCCGCATCGTAGAGATACGGAATCTGCTCGTCGTAAGCCGTAAATGTGTAGCCGGCTTCGAGACTGCCGCTCGTGCAGCCCTTCAGAAACAGATCGCCCTGATTTCCGATCATATCCGGATGGCTGTTCGTGACATCGGCGATGAAATTGTTTCCGTTCGCGTCGGAAACGACATTCCACATATGCAGGTCAGCATCCGAGGTGCCGCAGAAATAACCGGTTGCCAGAATGCAGGTAATGTCGGTCATGAATTCAGTGTTGTCACAGAGATACTGGAACGCTTTGGAATAGCCTTCGCAGACGACCTTCGTATCGGGATCCTGATCGAACACATAGATCATCTGGTACGCACCGCCGTAGCCGGAATTCTCGAGCGCGTCGTAGTTGTAGGAGGACAGCGCGCAGATCTCATCCTTATATGCGATGAGCTTGTCCATGTCGCTCTCGTCCTCATATTTTTCGATGATCGCGTCCGCATACGCCACAGCATCGTGTGCGCGGCTGATCGCATTGGGATCGACCGCAAATTCACCCGCGGCATATTCGTCAGCGACGCTCATATCAATCTCATAGCTGCCCGACACAGTCAGATATCCGGTTCCGTTCGCATCCTGCTCATACCCGATCTCAAACAGATCACAGCACCCATAGCCCTTCGTGCCGTCATACCAGAACAGCTCATACGGAGCCTCCGCGTTCAGCGTGCTCAATGCCTTATTCAGGCTTGTGTAATAGATTTCACAGATCTCGTCATACGCCTTCTGCGAGATGCTGCCGCCAACCACCAGCTCTGTCCCGAGATCCGCAGCCGAGTAGCGGTAGCTGCTGCGGTTCAGCTCCTCAACCGGGATCACAAATTCCGTTGAGACACACTCGCCGTCTGCGACACTTTTGGCGCGCGTCAGCAGTGCTTCATAAAACCCCATATCCTCATCGCCGATATTGGTTTTCGGGCTTGGCTGCGCAATCCCGACGGCTGCCGCGGTCATCGAAGCAGAGCACATCGGCAGAACGCCGCAGAGCGCCGCCGCGGTACAGAGCACCGCCGCAGAGGCATGCTTCCATTTGCGTTTCATGATCGTTTTCCCTTTCTGCTGCATTATTTTTCGCGCACCGCGCAGCCCTCGGCACAATGCTATTATAACATATTATGAAGGAAATTGCAATGGGTGATACGAACGTCGGGGTTCCGTTACGCCGTCGGGGCGTCGAAACGGAGCCGGGCATTGCCCGGTTACAGCATATTATCATGGAAAATGCAATGGGTGATACGAACGTCAGGGTTCCGTTACGCCGTCGGGGCGTCGAAACGGAGCCGGGCACTGCCCGGTTATAGCATATTCTTACGCAAATTGCAACCGGTGCGCTGCTGCGAAAGGCTGCATTCGCATTTTGTTTCTATCGTGCTGTTAAAAAAACGATTGAAATCCTTGACATATTATGATATAATATACATACAGATCAATTTGATATGAACATTTTGCAAAAAAACAGACGAACAACATGCGCCGCACAAGGATGAAAAGCCCACATACCGGAGGTGTACCCATGAAGGATAGAATCCTCTTCAGAATCAACATCAAAAACACTGTACTGATCACCGCACTCGCTTTTCTCAATGCAGGTCTGTTTTATCTGGCACAGCAGATGAAGCTGCCGTTCTGGCTCGACACGATCGGGACGATGGCGGCAGCGATCCAGCTCGGACCGCTCGCCGGAATGCTCACCGGTCTTTGCGCGTCGTTTCTGGAAAAGCTGTTTTGGGGCAATTCCTTTCTCTACAGCATTGTCGCTGCCGTGACCGGTCTGACGGTCGGCTTTCTGATCACAAACAAGCGCCGGCAGGATCATCTGACACTGGTTTCGGTCGGATTGCTGACGGGCGTCATCTCCGCGCTGTTCAGCATCCCGCTGAATGCGATCAGTCAGCAGGGCAGCACCGGCAATCTCTGGGGCGACGCGCTCATGGCGATGATGGAGCGGACGGTCAGCACGCCCGAGGTCAACACCTTTGCGTCGGTCGCGTTTGTCGGCGTGCCGGACAGAGTGATCTCCGTATACGCGGCACTGCTGCTTCTGCAGCTGATCGCACCGCTGCTGCAGGATCGCGGCGGGAAGCACAAAAAGCCGGCAAAGGCAGGCGCCGTCATGACCGCGCTGCTCCTGACGCTCAGTGCGCTGCCTGCGCAGAGGGCAGATGCCGGGGGCTTTGCCGCGGATTACGAGACCGTCACCTACAGCAGCAAGGAGGGCATTTTCAATTCTGCGGTCAATGCCGTTGCGCAGACGGAGGACGGGTATCTCTGGGTCGGCACCTATTCCGGGCTATATCTCTACGACGGCGTGAAATTCGAGGATATCCGGCTGCACGACAGCATCAGCACGGTCAAGGAGCTTCTGGTCGATGCAAAGGGACGCCTCTGGATCGGCACGAATGACCGCGGCGTTGTCTGCTACGACCCCGCCGACAAAAGCACCGCGCATTATTCGACGGAAACCGGGCTCAGCTCCGATTCGATCCGTGCGATCTGCGAGGACACAAACGGAAATATCTATGTCGGAACCGCACTCTCCGTCTCCAAGATCACGCCGGAGGGCAGCGTCAAGACCTATCTGGAATGGCGGGATATCCTGCTGGTGCAGTCGCTGGCGCCGCTGCCGGACGGCGGCGTGATCGGCGTCACAAACAGCGGCATTTTATTCCTGATCCGGGATGATCTGCTGCTGGACACCGTGGAATGCCCGGATGAGGGCACGGGCTACCGGTGCGCAGTCAGAGCGGAGGACACGGTCTATGTCGGCTCAGGCACATCGCTGATCGACAAATACCGTGCAGACGGGGAAACGCTGAAAAGGACCGGCTCTCTCCGGCTGAACGATTCCAAATACTGCAACCGTCTGCGGTATGACGCGGCAAGCGGCGGACTGTTCTATTGCTGCGAGCTGTTCAAGCTGGCAGACAAGGCGCTCTATGTGGTCAAGCAGAACGGCAAGCACGGCTGCTCCTTCTATGAGCGCGGCGCGGATGCCAACACGGACGGCGGCGCCTCCAAGGACCTTTCCCAGATTCTACAGATCATCGGAGAGCGGAATGAGGGCAAGGGCGCATTCAGCATCAGCTTCGACAAAATGCAGGTCGTCTACCGGTATCTCTGCCGCAGCGCGAAAAACAGCGGCTGCGCGGCGTCCATTCTCCGGTTTTCGCTGGAGGGCGCGGAAAAGGTCCCGGATGAGGCGACGGACAGCTTTGAGGAGCAGCTGATCGTCGGGCTGAAAAGGAACGATGTGGTCAGCCGTTACGCCGGCAGCTTCTTCGTCCTGCTGAACGGTCTGACCGGGAGTGCAGCCGAACAGGCGGCGGAAAAGCTGATCGGGACATGGCAGAAGCCGGAAAGCGCCGCGGATATCACGGCAGTCTTTGAATCCGAACAAATCGGAAACGGTTCCCAGAAAAAGAAATAACAAACTGAGCAGCCGCCCGCGGGCGGCTGCTCAGTTTGTAGAAAAAGTATCTCCGATGGATTGATATTGAGGGCTCCGCCCTCAAACTCCCGCTTAAGGGGCACTGCCCCTTAAGAATTCCATGATGATGAAATTGACGTATCAGCGTATTATTAACACGAATTGGGATTCCGAAGGGCTAGCAGCCCTTTGGCAGGGGGTGTGGGGACGGAATCCCCACCCCCTGCCCTAGCGAAGCGTGCGAGAGTCCCCCGATATCATCCGTCGGAGACAACTTTTCTACAGCCTGAGCAGCATCTGCTTCATCAGCGTCAGATCGGCAGCATTGAGCCTGCCGTCACGGGAGAAATCCGCCGCCCTCCAGTCTGCAAGCTGCGTATCGGGTACGGCAAGCAGCCACCTTTGCAGTAGAACGGCATCCGCAATGCTGAACACCCCGTCGCCGTTGACGTCGCCCGACGCTGTCTGCGGCGTCCACCCGGAAATCGCTGTGACGGACGGCATCCATGCAGGCTGTGTTTCGCCCTGTTTCAGCGGAATGCAGGCAACGGAGATCGTTGTTTCTTTGGTATTTGTCAGATGAATCGCCAGCTTTCTGTATTCGCTGCTGTCCGTCTGATTCGATACGGGGCGGGATGTCGGCAGCAGCGCGGCATTCATCACAGTGAATGTCCCCGCATCACTGAGCAGCCCGACCCACATTCTCTCCGAGCCGACCGTCACGACCGCGCTTCTGCCGTCATTTGCAATGTCAATCTGCCCCTTTGTGTGCGCAAACCAGTATATCTCACCGGGCGCATCCAGAGCGATCTCATCCTGAATGACGACGCACTCTCTGTCCTTGATCATTTTCAGACCCCGGACAACGCTTTCTGCGCCGCTTGGCTCGTAGGCGTCGGTCAGATCGGTGACCGCAAACGCCTCATTTCCGCCGCCGAACGCGGTGATCAGGCATTCCGCGCCCTCCTGCTGATCGAGCTCCTGAGACGGATTGATCACAAGCGTATTGTGCCCCTCCGCCCGGATGCGGTAGGCATACTGCCGGTTTTCCAGCTCATAGTTTTCGTTGCCCAGATCGGTAAAGAATCGCGCACCGTTCGATTCGAGATAAAACGAACCCAGATCGTAGTGCCCGTGATACTTATAGACATTTTCGCCGGCATGGAGCGCCGCCACGATGCCGCTTTCCTCCCATGTGTTCCGGAAGCTCGCATTGGAAGCGCCGACCTCGCCCCAGTCCGTCGGGCTGTCCTTTTCAGCGCCGGATGCCTTCTCCTCGTCTATCCATAACAGATCGAGATAATTGAAGCTGTCGTCCGGTATTTTCCGGATGCGAACGGCTGCTATGTCGTATTCCCGGAAGTATTCGCCAAGCCAGAGGAGCACCGTCCAGCCCGTGTCACGGCTTTCGCGGTCGTCGCCGAAGCTGAATGATTTCGGCGTATTGGAGCTCATATAGCGGACAAAATCAACGGATTTGCGCAGCCCGTCATAGTCCGCCAGACCGTAGTCCGTTCCCGCGGCGCTGATCAGCGCGGAGGACTGCAGCCCGAGATAATAGGTCGCGTAATCCCAGTAGCCGAGCCCCTCGCTGTATGTTCCGTCCTTTGCGCTGTAGGCGCGGCGGACAAACGAATATGCCTCCTTGCAGCCGTATGTGAGGACCTCAGAAGCGATGTCTCTTGCGTCCGCCTCATCTCCGAAGGCAAGCGCCGCCAGATTCATGCTTCCGGTGCAGACCAGCTTCCAGTTGTCGCCGGGATAATCCTGATACCAGCGGTAGGTGCGGGTACGCTCCCTGTCCGCATAATCGTCCATGACCGCCGTGAAGCCCTTTTCGATCATATTCTGCCGGATGAAAGCCCGTTGCTCTTCGTTCATCCAGTGATAGAGCCAGTCATAGCCGAGCGCAAAGCCGGTGCTCATTTCGGCAGTATCGAGAAAGTGCCGCGGGTTCCAGTCCGGAAAGCTGCACGCTGCCTCCATCTCTGCATAGCACCGGACAGCATATTTTTCATCGCCGAAAATATTGTATGCCAGCGCAAGTGCGGCGACACGGCGCTGGATCCGCTTCGAGGTTTCGAGCAGGCGGATGCCGTCGGGAATCTCATATTGACAAACAGATGTATTCAGAATTCTGTCCGCTTCACTTCGCAGCTTTTCCAGCAGGATCGCCGTTACGGAATCGCCGCCGGTCTGTGCCCTCAGCCTTGCGAATTTCTCCTCCGACATGATGATGCGCGGATGCGCGTACATGCCGTGTGTTCCGATCATGTCGCGGATGACCTGTTCGCCGTCCGTGAAGCTGCCGTAATGCTCTGTTTGTAACGCGCTGTCCTCCGCAAAGGCAGTGCTTGGCATGAGCCCGATCACCATGACCAGTGCAATCAGAATGCTGAACAGATGCTTTTTCATGACACCCCTCCTGAATCCCTTACGCTGCAAACGACTCCTGTATATATATTATCATATCCGATTCTATATTTCAAGCCCTTTTATCATGCAGCCATGCGAATTCGAACAGCATTTCCCTGACGCAGTTCTCAACTCTGCCCTCTCATTGCGTAATCCAGCACATAGTCTCTGCCCTCGTCGAAGAGCGCGTGAATCGCCGCGCTGTCAAACGGAATCTGCACGTCGACGCCGTTGCCGGACTGGTGATCGGTGCCGGAATCCACGAAGATTTCGCCGTTTTCATCGAGCATCACGCAGTTGGAGAACATCAGAACGCCGCTCTCCAGCCTCGTGCCGCCGACCGCCTGCCCGGAGCCGTTCGGCTCGGTGAAGCCCATGACCGTGACATGCTCCATGCCGCGCATCAGGTGCACCATGTGATCTGCCGCGCTGATGCTCTCGGAATTGACCAGCACCGTGATGCGCCCGTCGCCGAGGAGCTGCTCGCCCTGCAGCGTGAAGACCCGCTCCGCCGTGTAATTGCCGTCCGCATCGGTCGCCCATGTGCGGTGTTCGTCGTCCCAGAGCCCGTTTGCGGTGTAGAAATGCTCCCCCTCGGGCGCCACGACCGACACCAGATCGCGCACCATCGAGCCCGAGCCGCCGGTGTTCGAGCGCAGGTCGATCACCAGATCGCGCACGCCGGATTCCCTGTACTGCAGCAGCGTCTGCCTGATCTCCGCCACCATTTCCGCGTTGGCGTCGTCCTCGGAGGACTGGTAGGATTGGGTATCGTACATCATGCCCTTGATGCGCAGGCAGACCGTCGTGTCGTCGAGCCGCTGCCACTGCAGATTGCCGATGTTCACGCCCTGCTGAATCGTTCTGACCGCCTGAAAGAGCCGGTCTGCGTATGCGCCGGTTTTCGGCAGCTCCGCGGACTGCTCCTTGCCGCTTTCGTCGAGGAACCGCACTTTGACGCGCTCGCCGCCGATGCCCGCAGCCAGCGACGCGCTCCAGAACAGGTTGTTGTCCGCGTCGGGCTCGCCGCCGAGCTCCGCGGTTTCGCCTTCGGCGAGATGCAGCACAGACGCGCCGTTCAGCGGGGACATTTTCTGCACCTCGTCGGGCGCTTTGCCGTCCCATGCGGTGATGACCGTGCCGTTTCCGATGCCGTATGCTTTGAGCGAATCGTCGGCATTGACCGCGGCAAAGCTGCCGTCGGTGCAGCGCATGATGACCAGCCCGTAGTCATTGCCGAGCGCCGAACGCGCCGCCTGCCTTGCGGCGTCCTCGTCTGCGGGGGAGAAATTCACATGCCCGTCGTAGAATTCGCCGCAGAAGCGCATCCATTCCAGCGCATTTTCGCCCGCGTCCTGCGTGCGGTCGATCTCCGCGAATCGCGGCTGATACTTCGCATAGAGCGCATCCCAGTCGATGCCCTTGTGCGCCGTGAGGACATAGTGCCGCTTCATGTCGGTGAACGCCTTTTCAAAGTCTGCGAGATAGTGCACCGCATGGCAGCGCGGGTCGAGCAGGCAGCACGGAATTGAAAGGAGCATGACCCCGGCGCCGATGCCCGAGAGCAGACGCCGTCTGCCGGCGAGCTCGGTGAAGAAGCCGCCCGCCGTGATGACCGCGCCGAGACAGAGCGGCACCAGCGACCGCGTCAGCCCGGAGAGGTCGCCGAGAAAGGCGATCGGCAGGGGCACCAGCCACAGGAGCTTGAACCATGTGCGCTTGTCGCGCTCGGCTCTGCCCGCAAACCGGATGAGAAAGAGCGCGCACAGCACACAGGCGCAGATCGCAAGCCAGTCGTATTTCGTCATGACCGTGCACCCCCTTCAGTTCAAGTCGTCCGTGTGGAAATAGTGATATGCGACGAGCAGATAGACCGCGCACATCACGAGCGAGACCGTGACCGTCAGCGCGATCGCCGACGCGGGCAGCTCCGGGTAATAGGTGTAGTGCTGCCTTAAGTCGATGCCGTAGGTCGCCCAAGATTCAAATTTCGCGAGGTAGCCGCAGTTGAGCGGCGAGAGCAGACAGGGCGTGCCGCTCAGCGTCTTGAGAATCTGCATCCCGCTCATGGCGGCGGCATCCGTGCAGCCGAGCGTGAACAATCCGAAGACCGGCAGCATCGACAGGGAAGAGCCCGCGATCTGATTCTTCACCGCAAAGGTGAACAGCACCTGCGCGCAGTAGAGCCGCAGCAGCGGGAAGAACATCAGCAGCAGACGCTGCACCGCCGCGGAGACCGGAATCGCATTCCCCCAGCCGTTGAGCCAAGCCAGAAACGCGATCGGGAGCGCGAGCAGGAGCATCGTGCCGAGAACGCTGACAAACGCGCCGGGAATCAGCCGCCCGAAAAAGACCGCGCTGCGCCGTCTGCCCGAGAGCAGCTCGTGGTAGAGCGTCTTGTCCGAGAAATCGGCGCCGTTTGCCAAGCCCGCGACGATGCACAGCGAGACCAGAATCAGCCCCGCCGCCTGCGCATAGCTGCCGCAGAGAAAGTCCGATGCCCGGATCGGATCGTCGGTGTTGACCGTGCACTCCAGAAAGGTGATCAGCAGAAACGAGGCTGCAAACACCCCGAAGGTGAGATGAATGATCCTAGTGCGCATGAGCTGCCGAAGCTGCCCCTTCATGATATCCAGCATGCTGTCGCCCCCTTTCAGTTCAGGTCGCGCCTGCGGTAGACCGCAAAGGACGCGGTCAGCAGCGCGATGCCGATGCCGAATGCGCTGACGAGCGTCCGCAGCACGAGCGCGCCGTCCAGCGATGTTTTGTAGATCAGATAATCGGCGCCGTCCGCAAAGCCCACGGTCTTGTTTCTGAAATCCTCGACCGCCGTCAGCGTCGAAGCGGAGAACAGCCACTCGGGGATGCTCGCCCCGCCGAGCTCCTTGGCAAACAGATAGAACAGCGTCGTAACGATCGGCAGCAGAAAGCTCAGTGCGAGACCGCCGATATCGCTCATCACCAGAAAGGTGATCGCCGCTGCGGTGCAGACCATCCGGAATACGACCGGGAAGAGCAGCGCATAATGCGCGAGTGCGTCGGAAAAATCAAGGCTTTTGCCCCAGCCGTTCCACAGCGTGCAGACCGCGGGTGCGAGCGCGGTCACCGCGGCGACAAAGAGCAGATTCTTGCCCAGTGCGACGAGAAACCGCCCGAAATAGACCGCTGCGCGCTTGTTGCCGTAGAGAATTTCGTAGTTGGCGGTGCGGTCGGTCAGGTCCCAGCCGCAGATGCGCGCAGTGTTCGCCATGACGACCGATGTCAGCACCATCGGGAATGTCTGCATCACAGTGGCGAACATATCGCTGCCGGTCACGTCCGAGAGCGAATAGTCGTACCACGAGCCGACGACGCCGCCCAGAAAAAGTACCGTGATAAACCCCATCATAAACCGCCGGAGCACATCATGACGGCTGATCTGCCGCACCGATTTGACCGTGTTCCACATTGTCATCACCTGCCAGATTCATGTAATAGGATTCGAGGTCTGCCTCGTGCACATGGAGCGTCACCGGGATCAGACCGTTTTCGTAGAGCGTGCGGGAAACAGCCGGCAGATCGTCGAGGCGCTCAAAGAGCCGCAGCGTGCCGTCCCTGAGCACATCGCACTGCGTGATGCCGAGCTGATTCTGCAAAACCGCCAGAGCCTTTGCGTCATCGTCGGTGTGGATGTGGTAGTATTCGCCGCACTGCCTGTGCAGCTCCTCCGCGGCGATCGCCTGCACGAGCCTTCCCTTCTTGATGAAGAGGTAATCGGTGCAGAGCATCGAGAGCTCCGAGAGGATGTGCGAGGAAATGAGGATGGTCACGCCGTTTTCCTCGTTGAGCTTTTTCAGCAGCGTGCGAATCTCGACGATGCCCTCGGGGTCAAGCCCGTTGATCGGCTCGTCGAGCACCATGATCTCCGGGCGCGAGAGCAGTGCCCCTGCGATGCCGAGCCGCTGCCGCATCCCGAGCGAGAATTTCGCGGCGGGCTTTTTTCCGGTGTCGGAAAGCCCGACCAGCTTCAGGACCTCGTCGGTGCGGCTCTTGTCCGGGATGCCCTTCTGCAGGCGCATCTTCTCGATGTTGTCGCGCGCGGAGAGCTCCCCCTTTGCATAGGGCGTCTCGATGATGAAGCTCATGCGCGTGCGCGCGTGGGCAAGCTCCCGTTCGGTCTGCCCGCCGAAGATCGTGAACGCCCCGGCGGTCGGCAGCACGAGCCCGCCGAGCATCTTCATGACGGTCGTTTTGCCCGCGCCGTTCGGTCCGATCAGACCGCAGATCATGCCGCGCGTGATCTGAAAGCTGACGCTGTCGACCGCCTTCTGCGTCTTGTACTGCTTGGTCAGCGCCTGCACATCAATAATGACATCTGCCATCGCGATTCCTCCTTGTTCTGCGGGGGGATTCCCCTTCGCTGATTCTATGATAAGGCACAAATCTAAAGAATTTCTAAAGATTCCGAAAATTCACAAAAAGTTCACAAATCAGAGAAACAGAACGCCGACCGGAGCAGCATTCTCCGGTCGGCTGTTTCGGTTATTCCTCGGCGATCAGTGCCTTTGCCGCCTCCGTGAGCGCCGCGCGGGTGTTTTCGACCGTCCCGTCCATCACCTGCCCGAGCAGCGCATTGAGCACCCTGCCGACGGCGCGTCCCTGCGGGCAGCCCATCGCGATCAGGTCATTGCCGCGGAGCGCGAGCTGCCCGACCGACATGCATGCATCCTGCGCCTCGAGCGCGTCGAGCTCTGCAAGCATCGCATCGGCATGTGCGACGCGCTCTGCCCGGAAAGCCGCCGCCTGCGCGGTCACGTCGGCGCGGTGGAGCAGCAGAAGCTGCCGGGTCGCCTCGATGCCGATATGGCTGACCGTGCGCTTGATCTGCCTTGCCTTCCCGCTCCAGACCGTGTCGTGCAGCCGGACCAACAGCAGCACACGGTCGGCAGTCTTGCGGTCGCATTTGAGCGTCTGCATCGCGCGCGCCGCGATCTGCTCCGAGATCTCGCCGTGCCGGTAGAAATGCCCGCCGCGTTCGTCCTCGGTGTAGCAGTGCGGCTTTCCGGCATCGTGCAGGAGCGCCGCCCAGCGCAGCACCGGCTCGGGCGGTGCCGCAGCGACAGCCTTCAGCGTGTGTGTCCACACGTCGTACTCGTGGTGCGGGTTGTGCTGATCGAAGCCCTGCATCGGGCGCAGCTCGGGCAGCACGGTGAAGAGCACCTCGGCATAGTCCGTCAGAATGCGCTCGGCAGCGGCGCCGCAGAGCAGCTTTGTCAGCTCGGCACAGATGCGCTCGGCAGAGATATCCCGGAGCAGCCCGCGCAGTGCAAGCGCAGCATCGCCGGTCTCCGGTGCGATCGCAAAATCGAGCACCGATGCGAACCGCAGCGCCCGCAGAATGCGCAGCCCGTCCTCATTGAAGCGCGCTGCTGCATCGCCGACACAGACGATGCGGCGCTGTGCCAGATCGTCCGCGCCGTGAAAGGGGTCGACCAGCCCGCGCTCCGGCGCATACGCCATCGCATTGACCGTGAAGTCGCGGCGGGAGAGGTCATCCTCGAGCGAGTCGGTGAAGGTCACGGAATCGGGGCGGCGGTGGTCGGCATAGACGCCGTCGATGCGGAAGGTGGTGATCTCGATCGGCATGCGGTCGATCACGACCGTGACCGTGCCGTGCTGCAGCCCGGTCCCGATCACATGATAATCGCGGAAGCACGCGCAGATCTCCTCGGGGCGCGCAGCCGTGGTGCAGTCCCAGTCGTGGGGTCGGCAGCCGCGCAGTGCGTCGCGCACGCAGCCCCCGACGATATAAGCCGGAAAGCCGGCAGCGTGCAGCCGCTCCAGCGCGGTCTGCACAGGTGCCGGAATGTCAATATGCAGTGTCATGGGCAGCTCCTTGTATGCAGAGTGAAAGGTAGGAGGTAGGAAGGGAATTGGCAGTGAGCAGTGAGAAATGAGGAGTGAGAAGTGACGGAACACGTCTCACTGCTCACTCCTCACTCCGAATCTGAACGCCTGCCGAAGAGGCGGCTTTATTCTCTCTGTACCGCTTTCCCGGTTGAAAAGTCGTAGTCGCAGCCGATCAGCCGCAGGTTGACGCAGCGCAGAATGTGCATCGCGTCGACCGCGTCCAGACGTCCGTTCCTGTCGACATCGCCGTTGCGGCGCCGGGTCGCGTCGAGGGCGTCCGTGTCGAGCTCTGCCAGCTCCATCGCATAGCGCATCAGCAGCGACTGCGCATCGTAAATATCGACCTTCAGGTCATTGTTGAAATCGCCGGGCAGCTCCTTCATCGGCACGGCGTCGATCGCATGCTGCACGCCGGCAAAGGCTTCCTGCGCCGCGGCATAATCCGCAGCGGCGGTCACGGCGGCGCGCCCCGCCTCCACTGCCGCATTCAGCGCGGTGACGCCGTCGCTGTCATAGCGCGCGAGGGGGACCGCATCGAGCAGCGCCGGGATTTTCTCCGCCAGTGCCTGCTCTGCGGCGCCGAGCCAGATGCCCTGCAGCCCCTTGTCACGGTTCGCGATATAGTTGCGGACAAACTCGACGCATTCGGTGAAGCTGTCGCCGTGATCCGGACCGAGCGCCTTGAATGGCTTATAGCCGAACATGTGCCAGCGCGCGGCATTCATGTTGCCCGCGTCGAGCATTTCCTCGCCCATCTGCGTCACCCGTGCGCCGCCCGGCTGCGTCGGATCGCTGTATTTTTCGGCGACCGGCGCGACGCGCTCGAAATAGAGCTCCGCGATGCGCTGCTCCTCGTGCCGGTAGAACTGCCCGAGCCAGCCGAGCGTCGCCGCGCCCGGGTTCATCTGACTGCCGTCCGCATTGACCTCGTAATAGCCGTGAACGGGCTGGTGCATGATGTAGAGATTGTTGGTATCCCATGTGGAGAAGGTCATCGGGTCGCCCTTGGCATTGAACCACTGCCCGGTCGCATCCTTCACGGAGCGGTAGTAATTCAGGAAGCCGAAATCATAATCCCACACCGGACCGTAATGCAGCTTGCCGTCGCCGGCCGCATCCGAATCCTTCCAGAGGAAGAAGCTGGTCCACTGTCCGTCTGCATTTGCCGAGAGCTCCAGCAGCAGATAGCCCAGCGCGAGCGAATCAATGTCGAGATAGTCGCTGTAGCACTTGCCCTTGGAGTTGTAGCCGGTCTCGGAATAGAGCGCGTCCTCGAGCTCCTGCACGAAATTGCGGATGTAGAGCACCTGCGCCTTCGAGGCATTCTCCGGCGAGACGAGCTGCACGGGCTGCCCGTGCGACGTGACAAAGCCGCTGCGGTCGCTGACATTGCTGGTGTAGCGGTTTGCAAGCTGGAACTGGATGAGATAGCCGCCCGTGATATCCGCGGGATTGTTCGGGATATCGAAATAGCGGTAGCTGCCGGGCGTGAGCCCCTTGATCGCGCCGCCGACGCCGATCTCGGTATATTCGTCGAGCGCCTTGTCGTTCAGCGCCTCGGTCGCCTCTTCCAGATCGGTGATATTGACGCGGTGCTTCTGCACCTGAACTCTCTCGTAGATCTGGTAGGTGCCGCGGTAGGAGCCGTCGCAGTAAAGGTCGGCGTAGGCGTAATCCATGCCGAATTCCAGCCCGATCTCCTCGGCGATATCCGAGGCGACGCGGTTGCGCAGCATCGAATAATCGAGCTTGTTGCCCATCAGCACCCATTTTTTCGCCTTGCCCATGCCGTAGAGCTTCGCCTTCTCCGGCAGCTTGAGGTTATAGGGGCCCTTGCGGTCGGTCGAGGTCGTCAGCGGATTCTGCCCCTCCTGTGTGTCCATATTGTAGAGATAGGCATAGTCCCATGAGGAATTGCCGTGGGAGGTGAGCTTTTCCATCTCGCCGCTGTAATCGGTCGAGCCGTCGGCATTGAGACAGAGCAGCGAGCCGGTTTCATAATAATCCGTGAGACGGCTTGCCTTATTGAGCTTGTCGAGCCCGCCTGTCGCGGTCGTCATATACATCACCGGCAGATTGGACTGCATCACATAAAGCGTTCCGCAGTCCACCGTCCCGACGCGCACCTGCAGCTCGTCGGCAGTGAAGATATCTGTCATCTGCCCGGATGTGACCGTTTTGCCGTTGAGCGTCAGCGTGCCGCTCGCCTTGAAATCGAGCTTTAACCGGCTGCGGTCGGCGGTCGCGGGCAGAAAGAGATAGCGCGCGTCCTCCCACTGGCAGTACCACCAGTCGACATAGTCCATCTCGGTCATCACGGTCGGCGAAAGCTCCGAGACGCGGAAATTCAGCACCGGGACCTGTTCAAATACGCGGGCAGCCGGCTCCTCGGCAGCGGCAGCGTGATAGGCGAGCTCCTCGGTGCGGACCTCATGCTCCGCGGTGACATAATGCTTCGCGGCGCGGTTTGCGCTGACGGCATCGGCGCGCAGATGCAGCGTCACCGGGAGCAGCGCGGCTGCCGCAGCCAGCACGGACAGCCCCGCGAGCAGCAGCGTCCGGTGTTTTTTGCCGCGGTGCGCAGAGCGCAGCGGCTTCAGATTGTTCACCCTCATGGTTGTTCTCCGTTATCTTGCATAAAGTGTTCCTGCGATAAGTCAGTATTTGCGGGGTGCATCATGAGGTTGTTCTGAGGGCTCCGCCCTCAGACTCCCGCTCAAGGGACACTGTCCCTTGAGAATCCCATTTCAAATTCCCATATCCCACGTTGGGGGATATGGGAATTTGCAGCGGGGAGCCCGAGGGGATAGTATCCCCTCGGCAGGGGTGTGGGGGCAGCGCCCCCACAATACCCCAAGGTATACCCGCAAATTCTGATTTATCTGAGCAACATCATTCCTAATTACGAAACGCCCTTCAGGTTGGTCAGCAGGGTTTTCGCGATCTGCGCGGTCGTGATGTCATTGCTGCTCCGCGCCTCGATCATGATGCAGAAGGCGACCGGGCAGTCGGCATCGAGGCAGAAGCCCGCGAGCAGCGAATTCTCCTGCGCCTTGCCGTCGACGGCGACCTGCGCCGTGCCGCTCTTGACCCCGCATTGGAAAGCCGGGAGCGAGATATTGTAGTGCTTTGCGGCGTTCTCCGTCATGACCGCCTGCACCGCCTTCGCCGCCTCAGACGTGAAGAGCTGCCCGGTCTGCGCGGGCTCGCCGCTGTGCCATGCGGTCACAGTTCCGTCGATGTCGGTCTTGGTGTCGATCAGATGCGGCATGACCGCGCAGCCGGTGCCGTTTGCGATCGCACCCTGAAAGAGCATGAGCTGGAACGGGCTCACGAGCGTGCGCCCCTGCCCGAGGCAGCCCCACTGGGTATCAAAATCGTTCTGGTCGGTCAGCTCCGTCGAGGCTGCCGCAATGCGGATGCCGTCCATCTCGAGCGGCTCTGCGGCGGCATTGTTGACGGAATAGCCCATCTGCGTGTAGGTCTCGATCACGGAGGACAGCGGCAGCATCGGCGACTGCACCAGCTGCGCGAAATAGGGGTTGCAGCTGTTGGCAAACGCCTCGGAAAGTGTCTGCTTGCCGTGCCCCTCCGATTTGTGGCACTTGATGAGCTGTCCCTTTGCGTTGAGAAAGCTGCCCTTGCAGTTGAACTGCAGCGCATTGATCTTTTCGATGCCGCATGCCTGATAGGCTGCGATCAGCGTCGAGACCTTCTGCGTCGAGCCGGGCACTGTCGGATAGAATGCCTTGCAGAGCAGGCTTCCCTTGGGCATGCTGTCGAGATTTGCATAGCCCTTCGCGATATCGAGCCCGGGCTTGCTGACGCAGCACAGCAGCTCGCCGGTCTTCCAGTTGTAGGCAATGACCGTGCCGTCCTTGCTGCCCAGCGCCTTGTAGACTGCCTGATTCGCCTTGTGCGAGAGCGTCGTCCGCAGCGTGACATGCCCGTCGGAGCCGTAGAGAAAGCTGTAATTTGCCAGCGCGCCGAGATTCCGCGCGATCAGCGTGTTGTTCATCTGACCGGTCGTGTCGCCGATCAGGCTGCCGACATCGGTAAAATGCCCTGCCGGATAGGCAGTGAGCGGCTTTGTGCCGTCATAGAGCACATCGCCGAAGCGGTCGCAGACAGTGCCGTACCCTGTTTTGCCTGCCTTCGCCATGTATTCGGGCGACTGCGACACCAGCACATACGCCAGATAGAACAGCCCGATCAGGAATGCCGCGATCAGCAGCGAGGTCAGTCTGCCAGCTCTGCGCATGCTCGCGGGCGGCGTGACATCGAGCACCGGCGAGATCTGCGCCGTGTCCTGCTTTTTTGCCATGTCACTGCCCTCCTTCCGCATCCGCGACGGCATTGCCGCCGGTCAGCACCGGAGCCTGTGCCGCCTTGAGAAAGCCCGCCAGGATCCCGCTGGAGAGCATCGAGCTGCCGCCCTGCGAGATAAACGGGATCGTCACGCCCGTGAAGGGGATCAGATTGCACGAGCCGAAAATATTCAGCGTCATCTGCACCATGAAGACCGCTGCGACGCCGACTGCCAGACAGGCGTGATAATAGCTCCGCGGCGGCACCGTGAGCATCGAGGCGGGCAGAAAGAGCACGAGCACCACGGTCATCATGCCGGTGAAGAGCCCCCACTCCTCGCAGATCGCCGAGAAGACGATATCGGTGCGCGATGCGGCGACGTTGATCAGCGTGCCGTTGCCGGCGCCCTTGCCGAACCAGCCGCCCTCCGCAATCGCGGTCAGCGCCTTGACCTGCTGATAGCCGCTGCCGTTGATATCCGACCAGATATCGGTGTGCAGGCGCTCCTGCACATAGGCGGGCGCGAGCTTCCATGCCGCGATGACCACCGCACAGGCACAGAGCCCCAGAAAGACCGTCAGGCGCACGGAAATCTTCTCGCGCAGATAGCAGAAGCGCAGCAGGATCGCACAGCCCGCAACGGCGACGAAGGTCGGCAGGCTGCCCAGATCGCGGCAGTACCACTGCAAAGCGGCGATCACCGCCGTGCAGAAGAGCAGCAGGAGATTGTCGGGGACAAAGTGCACACCGAGCACCTCGCGCTTGCGCAGCTGTGTGCGGATCGAGCTCGCGCAGATCAGCACGAACACCGGCTTGACGAATTCCGAGGGCTGCAGCGTGATGAACCCGAGGTCGATCCAGATGCCGCGGGTCCCTGTCAGGAAGAAGATCGCACCGACCAGCACGCAGAAGAAGAAATACCACAGCGGCTTCAAACGCTCGGCGCGGTAGGGGTTGCGCACGAGCAGATAGCTGCCCTGACACACCAGAAACGCCGCAATGCCGAAGACATAGTGCTTCCATGCGAAGGTCAGCCCGCCGAAGCAGGACTGATAGATCGTGCTCATGCCGAGCACCAGCAGCAGCACGGTATCGACCGTGCACGCCTCTCGGTGCACGAGCTGCAGCACGACCGAGCCGACAAAATCGGCGGCGAGCACCGCACATGCGAGCTTGACCGCATCCGGGGTCAGCCCGAAGGAGAAGAACACCAGCACGAGCATCGCCGTGTGTGCAATCAGAATCAGCAGCAGCAAAAACGGGTGAGAGATCGTCTTATTCATGCCGGCTTGCTCCTTCCCGCGCCGCGCACGACCCGGAGCTTGCGCCTGCCGATGCGGATTTCGTCGCCTTTGCGGATGCGGCAGGGCTCCGAAATGCGCCTGCCGTTGACCGCGATGCCGTTGCCCGAGCCGAGGTCCTCGATCTGCCAGCGCCCGCCCGAGAGCGTCAGGATCGCGTGAAAGCGGGAAATTTCGGGGTCCTCGAAGCGGATATCCGCCTTTCGGTGCCGCCCGATCACAATTTCGGCAGCACTCAGCGGATAGACGTCCTCGCCGCAGGTGAGCATCAGCCCGCGGCTCTCCTTTGCCCAGCGCATGTCGCCGTGTTTTCGCTCGCGCGAGGCGGCGATCAGGATCACCAGCGCGCAGATATCCACGAAGATGACGACCGCGGCGGTCAGCCCGGCGCGCAGCAGCGGATACTGTGCGAAGAATGTCGTAAGGTCCAAGTTCATCGCCCTTTCCGAACGGTTGAAATTCAGGTTTGCTATCTTATTAGTATACCATAGCCCCAGCCGGTTTGTCAAGCGGCGATTTCTGCCGGGCAGCGGGAAAATGCACGCATCTGCGTCCTCCCTCTGTCTGCTGATACGTTCAGCCCGCCGCAATCCCCACAGAATTCGCCGGGATTTCGGCAGGCTGCACAATTCCTTGTGTTGATTTTTGTGCATACGGTTCTGTATTCAGCGCGCCGGACCGTATTGTTCCAGATATTCCGCCGCGAGCGCCTCGGCGTCCGCATAGGTCTCCATCGCCGACGAGCGCGCCCGGAAGGCTGCCGCTCCGGGGTATCCGCGCAGATACCACAGTGCATGCTTGCGCGCCTCCCGCATCGCAAGGCGCTCGGGCTTATCGCTCATGTCGAGGATCATGCGGATATGCCGCAGCATTTCGGCAAGGCGCTCCGCAATGCCGGGAGCTGTGTAGGATTCGCCGCTCAGCGCTGCGGCGATCTCCCGGAAGATCCACGGGTTGCCGTAGCTGCCGCGCCCGACCATCACAAGGTCACAGCCGGTCTCCGCATACATGCGCACGGCGTCGGCGCCGCAGGTGATATCGCCGTTGCCGATAACGGGCACGGAGACTGCCTGCTTCACCGCCCTGATCTGCGTCCAGTCGGCGCGCCCGCCGTAAAACTGCGACCGCGTGCGCCCGTGCACGGTGATCGCAGCCGCGCCCGCCTGCTCCATGCGCCGTGCAAAATCGACCGCATTGACGCTGTGCTCATCCCAGCCGATGCGCATTTTCACGGTGACCGGCACCGCGCCCGCCGCCGCACCGATCGCCGCACGGAGCACCGATTCCGCAAGCGCGGGGGTCTTCATCAGTGCGCTGCCTGCACCCTGCGAGACGACCTTCGGCACGGGACAGCCCATGTTGAGGTCGATCCAGTCCGGCGAAAACGCGAGCATCTTCTCCGCCGCCTGCGCGATGAATTCCGGCTCCGCGCCGAAGAGCTGGAGCCCGGTCGGACGCTCCGCCGCCGTGATGCGGCAGAGCTCCGCGCTCCCCTTTCCGCCGTAGCAGAGCCCCTTTGCCGAGACCAGCTCGCCGGTCGTCATGCAGGCGCCGTGCTCCCGGCAGAGCGTGCGGTATGCCGTATCCGCGACCGATGCCATCGGTGCGAGCGCCGCTGTCTGCGGGACCTGCTGCCCCGCGATCGTGACAGTTTTCATGCGGTCACCTCAAAGCCATGACATAGATCTGACAGGGATTTGCAGCGTCCCAGAGCAGCGGGAACACCTCAAATTCCTTGAATCCGCATGCCAGATAAAACCGGTTTGTCCGGTCGTAATCCTCATATTTTCCCATCTGCACGGTCTTGACCTGCAAAAAGGAGTATCCTGCGTCCGCAGCCGCACGGCGGGCATCCTGCAGCAGCATGCGCCCGATGCCGCGCCGGTGATGCGACGGCAGAACCCCCATGACGGCGACCTCCGCCGTGTCCCTGCCGGTTTCCTTCAGGCAGAGAAAGCCGACGGCGTTCCCGTCCTCCTGCGCCGCGAGCATTCGCTGCCCGGCACTCTCTGCGATATACTGCTCTCTTGCCGCGTCCACGGCAAACCACGCCGTCAGCGATCCCAGAATGCTGCGGGCGATCTGCTGCTTCGCGGCGCTGTCCGTGATTTCCGTGACGTGCAGTGCCCGGTCAATATGTTCTGCTTTCATACCCGGTTCCCCTTCCTCCCATGATATGCCGAACCGCTCACCGGTCAAACGGGCGGTCGAAGGAGCCGATCTCGATGAGATTGCCCTCGGGGTCGGCGATATAGCAGGTGCGCTGCCCCCACGGCTCCGTGGCAGGCGCCATGACGGGCTCCGCGCCCAGCGAGACCGCACGCTCGAATTCAGCGTCGACCTCGGCAAATGTGTCCACATAGAGCGCGATCTCAAAATGCCCGTTCACGCCGCGCAGATAGTCGTATTTCCGGCTCGTCATCTTCTCGAAATCGCGCCGCCCGTAGAGCAGAAAGAGCGTGCCGTCCTTGACGAGATACACATTCGAGGCGTTTTCGTCCTCTTTGATCGCAAAGCCGAGCACGTCGCGGTAAAACCGGATCATGCTGCCCATATCCTCGACAAACAGCCCGAAGCCGTCCAGCTTCATTCCCATACTGTCCTCCTGCTCACAGCCTTGTGAACCGCCGCACGCCGTCTGCAACGGTCTCATTCCACATGGATGCGGGGCGCGCCCAGATGCCGCCCTCGCCGTAGAGCGCGCGGTAAATGACCATTGGCTCCAGCGTTTCGGAGTGCCGCGCGATATACAGCACCTCGTATTCGTTGCCCTTGTAGTGGCGGTATTTCCCTGCAGGGATCTCCCGCACCGCTTCTTCCAATGTCATATTCTGCTCCTGAACTTGATCATGCGTTCCGTCTCACGGCTCCGGACCGAGCACGCGTGCGGCGTTTTCGTGTGTGATCTGTGCCATTTCCCGCTCGGTCAGCCCGAGCGACTGCAAAAATGCCAGCGTATCTGCCGGGTCCTCCCACGGCGAATCCGAGCCGAACAGAATCTTCTCCGCGCCGTGATCCCGGATGATGCGCAGCGCCTGCTCCGGGCTGATAAAATCGCGGACAAATGCCGTATCGAGCAGCACGGGCGTCCCGACCAGATATTTCTCGACCTCGTCCCACTGCCGCCAGCCGCCCAAGTGCGCCGCGATCAGCCTGCTGCCGTCCACGTCGTCAAGCAGGTGCGCGATCTGCGCAGGAGACGCAAAAACCGGCGGCGGCAGCCCGATATCGAGCCCGGCGTGGAAGATCACGAGCAGCTTCAGCTCCGTCGCATATTTGATGATGCGGTGAAATTCGGGGCTGTCGATCGCAAAGCGCTGAAACTGCGGGTGCAGCTTGATGCCCCGGAAGCCGGCAGCCGCGATTTCGTCGAGCGTCCGCTGCCAGTCGGGGTCGGCGGGGTGCAGGGTCGCAAAGGAGATCAGCCGCCCGTCGGAATCGGCGTTGATCTGCGCGGAGAAGGCGTTGATCGCGGCGGTCTGGTGCGGCTTTGTCGCAATGTGCAGGCAGACGCTCAGATCGACGCCGCTGCGGTCCATCGAATCGCGCAGTGCCGAAACGCTCAGCGCGCGGAAATTGAGCTGCTCGCCCCTGCGGTAATCCGCGCCCTGCTCGCGGTAGACACCGGCGATCAGCGCGTCGCGGGCACGGTCGGCGATCTGCTCGGCAAAGACATGTGTGTGAAAATCGATCAGCATTGCTGTTTTCCCCATTTCAGAAAAATGTTCTTCCATTCAATCAGTATTAGCGAGTTAGCAGTTCGCAGTGAGGAGTTAAAGTATGCGCTTCGCGCATGGATTGAAAAATGGGGCTGACTCATGCAAAAACAGTCGAGTTCGCCCCGGAGTTCTGCCGATTCAGCGAAAGTGACGGAACAACTCCTCACTCCTCACTGCTCACTCCTAACTGGACTTCCTGCCTCACCAACGCTTCAGAAAAGCGGGGACAAGCCATGCGACCTGTCCCCTCCTGCTGTCATGTAAACATGCCGAAAAACTCCGGCGTGTGCAGTGCACCGAGCGACAGCACCGTGCGGTCGCAGAGCCTCTGCATCGCATCCCAGTCCGCCGCCTGCTCGGGCTCATAGACACCGACGGTGTAAAAGCCCGCACGCTTTGCCGTTTTCGCGGCATAGAGCGCATCCTCGACCACGACGGTCTCCTGCGGCTCTGCCCCCAGCAGCGCTGCCGATCTGAGATAGAGATCGGGGACCTCCTTGCCGGGCTCGCCTGGGCGCGGGGTCAGCACAAAGCGGAACAGATCGCGGATATCCAGCCGGATCAGCGCCGCCTCCAAAAGCTCGTAATAGGTCACGCTCGCCAGCCCGAACGGGATGTCCCGCGCCGTCAGTGCATGCAGCAGCTCTGCCGCGCCGGGCTTGAGCTGCATTTCATACCGATAGGCGTCCGCCGCCAGCTGCATGACCGCCTCGCCGATCTCCTGCGGAGTCATGTGCAGATCAAACTGTGCGGCGTAATAATCGCAAGCCTCCTCGACCGTCATGTTCTTCACGGTGTCGGTGAGTCCTTCGGGCGGCTCGATGCCGCGCTCGCGCAGAAACCGCATGTCGAGCGAACGCCACATGCCCATTGAATCGAGCAAAGTGCCGTCCAGATCGAAAATGATGCCCTTCATCTCACATCTCACTCCGGTTGGAGAGTGCGCGGTAGAGCGTCACCTCGTCGGTATATTCGATCACGCCGCCGACCGGCAGACCGAACGCCAGCCGGGTCACGCGCACGCCGAGCGGCTTGCACAGGCGCGAGAGATACATCGCAGTCGCCTCGCCCTCGACGCTCGGGTTGGTCGCCATGATCAGCTCCTCAATGCCGCCCTGCTTCAGTCGCCCGAGCAGCTGTGCGATGCGCAGGGAATCCGGCGTGATGCCGTCGAGCGGGGAGATCAGCCCGTGCAGCACATGGTAGACGCCGTCATACTCATGCGTGCGCTCGATCGCCGCAACATCCTTGGGTCCCTCGACCACGCAGACGGTGCTCTGGTCGCGCTTGGGATTCGAGCAGATCGGGCAGACTGCCTGCTCCGTCAGATTCTGGCAGACGGGGCAGTCGTGGATCTGTGTTTTTGCCGCGAGGATCGCGTCGGCGAATGCCTCTGCATCCTCCTGCGGCATCTCCATCACGGCATACGCTAAGCGCTGCGCGGTCTTCATGCCGATACCGGGCAGCGCTGCGAATTTTTCAGCCAATATCTGGAGCGGGAGTGCGCTGAAGCTGTCCATGGATCAGAACAGACCCGGAAGCGCCACACCGCCGGTGATCTTGCTCATCTCGTGCTCGGTGGTCTCCTCGACCTGATTGATCGCCTCGTTCACCGCGCTGATGATCAGGTCCTGCAGCATCTCGATATCCTCGGGATCGACGACCTCGGGCTTCAGCTCGATCGACTGCAGGGTCTTCTTGCCGGTCACGGTCACGGTGACTGCGCCGCCGCCCGCCGCTGCGGTAAAGGTGCGCTGCTCGATCTCCTCCTGCAGGACCGTGATCTGATCCTGCATCTTCTTTGCCTGATGGATCATGGCGTTCATGTCCTGACCGCCGCCCTGAAACTGCTTCGGAACTCTGGATTTCATATCGGTTTCTCCTTACATATCAAATGAATTTGCCGCATCTGCGGCGATTTATGATAAGCTGACACACAGCTTTCAAACGGTTACGGCTGGCTGCCCTCATCGACCGCAATGCCCTGCGCTCTGGCGCGCGCAAGCAGCACGTCGGCGGGCTGGGTCTTGTCCTCCTCGGATTCGACGCATTTATAGCGGATGGCATAGCGTTTGCCGAGCACCTCCGCGGCTGCTGCGCCGAGCGTGATGACATCCTGCTGCGAAAACACCTTTCTGAAAAGCCGGTTGCGCACGATCATCAGCAGAATGTTCTTCTCCTCGATCACATAGGCAGCCGAGCCCTGCAGCAGCCCCGACACCGAGGGGTTGACCTCGTCGAAGCGCTCGAGCACCGCAGCCCAGTTCTTCACCGGGGTATACTGTGTGGTGTCCGGCTTGCCCTGCACCTGTAAATTCTGCGCAAGCACGTCCTTTTTGGGCTTCTGGGGCGCAGGCGGTGTCCCGACCGGCACACCGCTTGTCCGCAGCTGGGAGAGCTGCTCCTCCAGCTCCGTGAGACGGTCCTGCAGCGCCCGGATATCGCCGCCCGGCACCTGCGTCTGTGCGGCAGGCGTGCAGAGGCGGATCAGCGTCATTTCGAGCTCCATGCGCTTGTTGCCGGCTCTGGTCATGCGGTCGCAGCACTGGCGCACCGTGCTCAGCGCCTCCAGCACCGCCCCGAGGGTCATTTTCTGCGAGAGTGCCTGTAGCTGCTCGAGCTCCGCGGGCATGCACCCGATCAGACCGGGATCGTCCGGGGCTGTTTTCAGCAGCATCAGGCTGCGCAGCTGCTGGGAGATCTCGTCCGCAAAGCGGGTCATGTCCTTCGACTGCCGGTAGAGCAGGTCGATACGGTGCAGCGCCGCCGAGACATCCTGCTGCGCGACGGCATTCAGCACGGCAAACACCGATTCCGTTCCCGCGACGCCGACCGCCTCCTCGACCGTCTCAATGTCGATCTGATCGGAGACTGCGGCGCACTGGTCGAGCAGACTGAGCGCGTCGCGCATGCCGCCGTCGGAGAGCATGGCGATGCGGTGTGCCGCCTCCTCGGTGACCGAAAAATCCTCGTGCTCCGCGATAAACCGGATGCGCCCCGCGATATCCGCCGGCAGGATGCGCCGGAAATCGAACCGCTGGCAGCGCGACAGGATCGTCGCGGGCACCTTGTGAATCTCGGTGGTCGCAAAGACGAATTTGACATATGCGGGCGGCTCCTCAATCATTTTGAGCAGCGCGTTGAACGCCCCCGCCGACATCATGTGCACCTCGTCGATGATGTAGACCTTGAATTTGCAGCGCACCGGCATGAAGGCTGCGTTTTCGCGCAGATTGCGCACCTCGTCGACGCCGTTGTTCGAGGCGCCGTCGATCTCGATCAGATCGGTCAGCGTGCCGGCCTCGGCATCGCGGCAGATCTCGCATTCGAGGCAGGGATTGCCGTCCTTCGGGTGCAGGCAGTTGACTGCCTTCGCAAAGATGCGCGCACAGGTGGTCTTGCCCGTGCCGCGCGAACCGGTGAACAGATAGGCATGCGCCGATTTTTCGCGCATGATCTGGTTTTTCAGTGTTCTGGTGATATGCGGCTGCGCGACAATGTCATCGAATGACTGCGGCCGCCATTTGCGGTACAGCGCCTCATAAACAGGCATGAAACGTCACGCTCCTTTTTCGGTTTATCTCCGACGGATCGGGCTATGTCTCCTCCGGCTCCGGCGGTGTCTCCGGCACGGACCAGTCCCAGTCGGGATGCTGCGCCATCAGCGCATCGCGGGTGGTGTCAAACATCACCTGAAACTGCTCGGGATTGTCGACCTGATTGAGCAGCGCCTGCGTGCGGAACTGCATCGCGCGGCGGTAATGCCCCGAAAGCAGCGCTGCCATTGCCATGCCGCTGAGCGCATAGGCAAAGCACTGACCCTTTTCGATCGACTTGCGGAACCACTCCGCAGCCTGTCGGGGGTCATTCTGCCGGATGAACACAAAGCCGATGTCGGTGTAGAGAAAATCGAAGCTCTCCGGCGCGGGCAGCTCCAGAAGCTGGATGAACAGGGTAAAGGCGCGGTCGAAATTGCCCGCCTTCTCGCAGCTGCGCGCCTCAAAGAGCAGCGCATGTGCCGTCGAGAAGCCGTTCTCCCGCGCTCGCTGAAAATGATAAGCCGCCGTCTGCGGCTCGTTGAGCAGCTGATAGCAGCGCCCGGTGTAAAAGGCACAGACGCCGGTCTCCTCGCGCGTCATCTCAAAGTCGGCGACCTGCAGCAGAATGTCCAGTGCGGTCTGCCAGTCGTTCGCGGCACAGCACCCGATGGCGCGGCTGAACAGCCGGTCCCGCCTGGAAAAGCCGCCGAACGCCTTGCCGATCAGCTCAGCGTCCAGCCGCGAGAAGGCACGCATCAGCCGGTGACGCCGCAGCAGCGCCGTGACCGTCAGCACGGCAAGATAGATCACGAGAAAGCCGATGAGATAGCATAGTGCCGGATTGCTGCCGTGCAGCAGCAGAGGCTGACCGCCGTGCAGCGCGCAGAGGGTCAACCAGATGATATCGAGTGCGGCGGCGGGGAGCAGTGCAAAGGAGGCTGCCGCCTTGAGCTGCGAGAGCAGCCGTCGGATCCGATCCCACATTTGTGTTCTCCTGCATGGCACATGTCATTCCGTCAAAAAACGGGCAGTTACAGATAATTCCGGAGCATAGGTGTGCAGGCTGACTGCGGCACGCCAAGCGATCCGCTTAATGCTGCTCGGTTCCCCGCCTGACATGGTTCACGGTGCTTTGCTGCACAGGGCCCGCACACCTATAATCCGGAATTTCCAGATGATTCGTCTAACGACTTTTACATTATACCACATTCCCGCCGAAATTTCAAGGGGCAAATTGTGATTTTCGATAATTTTTGCAATTTGCGAAATTTCCCCCTTGACATTTTCGGTTCTTTGTGATATAATACATAGGCAGCCGAAAAAATGCTGTCAAAAAATCGAGGCGTGGCTCAGTTTGGTAGAGCGCTGCGTTCGGGACGCAGAGGCCGCAGGTTCAAATCCTGTCGCCTCGACTGAAAAAGACCTGATGCTTTGCATCAGGTCTTTTTCAATAAAATCCGCCGAAGGCGGGTTTTATTTCACCGAATGCCGAAGGCACGATTTCACTGCGAAGCAATTTCACCCCGAAGGGATTTCATTTTGCCGCACGATAAATATGACCGCCGCCCCTGTGCAAACGCAGGAGCGGCGGTTTTCATTCAATTTGCAGGGTCTGTGAGTGCTCTCAGCAGCGCCGCCAGATCGAGCAGATCGACCGTGCCGTCGGCATTGAGGTCGGCTTCGTCCATGTTGAGTGCGGAGACGTCAAGCCCGGAATCCTCGGCGTTGAAGCGGGCGAGCGCCACCGCATCGCCGATGTTCGTTTCGCCGTCGCCGGTGAGGTCGCCGTTGCCGGGCGCGCGCCAGACGGTCTCCTTGTCTGCATAAATCACCGGGGCGCCGTCAAGCGGGGAGGGTTTCAGGACTGTGCCGGGGAATGCCTGCTCCACTGCCGCGAACAGTGCTTCCAGATCGGATGCGCCGATCTCGCGGTCAGCTGCAAAACCTCTGCCGTCGAGATGCCACGGCGCGGGCAGCGTCAGCGTTTCAGCCTCCGCAAGCTGTGCATTTGAGAGCATGAAGCGGATTTCGCCGGACATCGGCGCAGACGGCTTTCCGGTGAGGAAAACCGGCGTGTATTCGATGCTTTGCACACATGCCGCAGCCGCGGGATTTTCCGCGAGCAGTGCACACACACGGTCAGCGGTGTCCTTTTGCAGCCCGTAATCCATGACCGCCGCAAAGCCTGCCCAGTCCACGCGCCCGTAGGTCACGGCGCTGTTTTCGTCGGCGAATGCGCCGAGCAGCGCATCCAGCGGCGCGAGGTCATCGGCAGCCGGCTTCAGATTCAGCCGCACATGGCTGAATGCGGTACAGATACAGAGCGATACCGTCTCACCGGCATTGAACTGCTCCAAAAAGCCGTCCCTGTAGCCTGTGATGTACCCCTCAAATTTCGCGTGATCCGGCACAGCCGTGATCTCTCTGCTGTAGAATCCGGTCGTGTCGATCAGATGCAGCCCCTTTGACTCCGCGTATTCGTATACGTTCAGCATGTTGTCGGGGAGGGTGTCAAAGTGTTTCAGCGGCACAAGCTCCAGCGAATAATGCAGACCGTCCAAATCTTCAAGAATGAACGGATACTCATTTCCGTTTTCATCCACGTCCCAGTGATACTCCTCCAGTATTGTGGTATAGAGTATCCCACAAATATCAATGCGTGGGTCGGCAAGAAGTGCTGCGGCAAATTCCGGTTCATTCGCACCGCTGACAATCCAGATACCGCTTTGTGTCAGTTCATCCTGCACGATATAGCTCGAGTTGGTATAGGGCATCCACGCTGAAAGGTGTTCCGCGGCGTCTGCAATGGACTGTACTTGGTACGGTTCATAGTAAATTCCACGATCTGCAATCAGTGTCAGTGTATGCCCGCCAATCTCAGCATTTTCCGGAGCGCCCTCGCCTTTCCAGTAAAACGCAAGGTGCGGTACCGCATACTCCGTCTTGCCGATTTCGTCATACACATCCGGTTTCTTTGTGCTTATTTGCCGCACGATATCATCCGCCGTGATATTCTGCGAGGCCGCCTTCACACCGGTCCTCCCCGTGAGACCGACACCGCCCGCAATCACTAACGAAAGTACGAGTGATAGTGCTCTCTTGAGTCTTTTCATGTTATCGCCTCCAAATCCTGTGTCACCTTAGGGTTATTTAAGTAGAACAGCATCAATGGGTGTGTTATCCGATTCAATTCATCGGAATCACCTTCCCTTCCATTTTTATTATACTGCCCCCCCCGCAAAAATCAATTCGCAAATTGCATAAATATAGTATCTCCTTTTTGTGGATGCTGCCAAAGCTGCCGCCGACCGTTCAGAGCCTTGCATTTTTGCCGCAATTATGGTACAATAGGAGTATTCCCGTATCAATGAAAAAAGGAGCGATGCACAATGTTCACAAAAACCGGCGACAGCTTCCTCGGCTTTACCGTCACCCGCATCCGCAGCTCGGAGGAGCTCGGCGGCAGACTGGTCGAGCTCATCTACGACAAAACCGGCACGCCCGTCTGCTGGGTCGACAACGGACAGGAGAACAAGCTGTTCGCAGTCGCCTTCAGGACCCTCCCCGAGGACAGCACCGGCGTGTTTCATATTCTCGAGCATTCCGTGCTCTGCGGCTCGGCGAAATATCCGGTGCGCGAGCCGTTTGTCGAGCTGCTCAAAAGCTCGATGAACACCTTCCTCAACGCAATGACCTATCCCGACAAGACGGTCTATCCCGTTTCCAGCCGCAACAAACGCGATTTTCTCAACCTCACCGAGGTCTATCTCGATGCGGTCTTTGCCCCGCGCATCCTCACGGACCCGAACATCTTCTATCAGGAGGGCTGGCACATCGAGCAGGATGAAAACGGCACACTGACCTACAAGGGCGTCGTCTTCAACGAGATGAAGGGCGCGATGAGCGGTCCGGACCGCATTGCCGAGCAGCGCGTGCTCGAAATGCTCTTCCCCGACAGCTGCTACGGCTTCAACTCCGGCGGCGAGCCGACGGTCATCCCCTCGCTGACCTATGAGCAGTTCTGCGAGACCTACCGGCGGTTCTATCACCCCTCGAACGCGCGCATTTTCCTCGACGGCGCCGTGCCGATGGAGGAGACGCTGACGCTGATCGCGGAATATCTCTCGCAGTTTGAGAAATCGGACAGCCTGCCGCAGCTCACCGAGCAGAAGCCCGTTTCCGCCCGCGCGCAGGCATCCTACGAGCTCTCGAAGGACGAGCCGATCGAAAACAAGGGCTATCTGTCCGTCGGCAAGATCGTCGGCTCATGGCGTGACCACATCACCTGCCTTGCGGTCTATGTCCTCAACGACGCGATCGCAGGCTCGAACGACACCCCGCTCAAGCGCGCGGTGCTCTCCTCCGGGCTGGCGCAGGAGATGAGCGCGAGCCTTGAGATTTCGGTCGCACAGCCCTATCTCGAGCTCGATTTCCGCAATATCAAGGACGGCTGTGCCGAAGAGCTGCTCGCACTCGTGCGCAGAACCGCCGCAGCGCTTGCCGACGGCGGGCTCGATCACGCCGCGCTCGAGGCATCCGCGAACCGTCTCGAATTCCGCTTCTCTGAGCCCGAGGAGCCGCAGGCGCTCGACCGCTGCACCAATGCGCTGCTCACATGGCTGCACGGCGGCGACCCGATGACCCATCTGCTCACCCGCGACAGCTTCATCCGGGTGCGCGAAATGATCGCTGCGGGCGAATTTGAAGCACTGCTGCGCCGCCTCTATGTCGAGGAGGAGGGCACCGCGATTCTCGAACTGAAGCCCTCCTACACCTACGGCGAGGAGCTCCGCGCCGACGAAGCCGCACGCCTTGCGGAGATCGGTGCCGCATGGAGCGATGCCGACCGCGCCGAAAATCTCGCGCTGAACGAAAAGCTCCTCGCATGGCAGCAGACCCCCGATACCCCCGAGCAGCTCGCGACACTGCCGGTGCTGCCGCTCTCCGAGGTCAGCCCCGAGCCGCATCTTGCCGGGAGTGAGATCAGCACGGTCAACGGTGTCACGCTACTCTTCCACAGGCAGCCCTGCCGCAATATCCAGCACATCCGGCTCTATTTCCGGCTGACCGACTTTACACTCCCGGAGCTGGCACAGATCGGCACGGCAAATCTCTTTTTCGGCAAGCTCTCGACCGAGCATTACGCCGCGCTGGAGCTCCAGCAGAAGCTGAAAAACACCTTCGGGCGCTTTGAGATTTCGGTGTCCGTCTCCGCAAAGGAGGGCGAGCTGCGGACCTGCACGCCGATGCTCATTGTCAGCCTCTCCGTGCTGAAGGAAAAGCGTGCCGAGGCAGAGGAACTGCTCCGCGAGGTGCTGTTCCGCACCGATTTCCGCCAGAAGGAGCTGCTGCGCGAGCGTCTGATCCAGCTCGAAGAGCGCAACAAGCAGTTCGGGATCGCCGCAGGTCATGCACTCGGCATTTCCGTGGCGTCGTCGCGCTACTCGGCGCTCAATACCGTCGGCGATGCACTGAGCGGGCTGACGATGGTGAAGGAAATCCGCGCGCTGGTCAGCGACTTCGACGAGCGCTATGACGAATTTGCATCGCTGCTCGAGCGCATCCGGCAAGAGACGCTCTGCCGCGCCCGCATGACCGTAAGCCTGACCGCCGCCGAGGAAGCCGACCTCAGCGGCCTGATCGGGGCATTCCCCGCGGGCAAAGCCGTCCCCGAGGCGGCTTCATACTGCATCCGCTATCCGGAAAAGGTCGGCTATGCCATCCCGGCGCAGATCGGCTTTGCCGTGCAGAGCTGGATGCTCCCCGAGGGCGGTCACGCCTACGACAGCACGATGCGCGTCGCCGCAAAGATCCTCTCGCTGAGCTATCTGTGGAATGTCGTCCGCGTGCAGGGTGGCGCCTACGGCACAGGCTTCTCGGTGCGCTCCGACGGCAGCGTCTTCACCTATTCCTACCGCGACCCGTCGCCGCAGGCATCGCTCGAAGCGAACAGGGGCTTCTCCGGCTTCATCCGCGCCTTCTGCGAATCGGACGAGCCGCTGGATAAATTCATCATCTCGACGGTTGCCGACGAGGAGCCGCTGCTCTCGCCGCGCGATGAGGGCGCACTCGCCGACACGCTCTATTTCACCGGCAGAACGATCGAAACGCTGCGCAGATTCCGCAGAGACCTTCTGGGCTGCACCCGCGAAGCGCTGCTGGAGCAGTGCAGAATCTGGGACGAATTCGCAGAGAAGGGCACTGTGTGCATCGTCGCAGCCGACTCGGTGCTCAAACAGAGCCCCGGGCTGACCATTCTGGACTGAGAGCGACGCAATGGACCGGGACGCAGTCGCCCGCGCGCTGTTTGACCGCATTTACGCGGAAAGCAGCAGCGAGATGCGGGCATATATCGACTTGAATCCCTGTGTGCTCAGCGACGGCAGATACAGTCTTATCTTCTCCGACCACAGACGCGGCTTGCTGCGGCTGATCGTGCACAGGCGCGTCTTTCTGGATTTTCCCGGGATCGACGAACGCGATCTGCCCGTGATCCTCGCGAATTACGAGGAGGGGCTGCCGATCCCGGAGGAGATCTGCTTCGGCTGGTCTGCCGACCGCGTGAAGGACGGCTTTGTGTTCCTCTGGGTCATCCAGCCGGACGGCAGATATTACGAGGACGAGGACGGCTTCGGCGGCGAATCGCAGGAGGAGATCACGCTCTTTGCCCGGATGGACGGCAACGGTGCGTTTGTCACGCAATTCCGGCTCTGTGAGATCGGCGTGCGGCGCTATGCAGACCCGTTCCGCGATCCCGAAGCCGAAAAGGAGGAGCCATGAAAAAGCAATATCTCGAGATCGGCAAGATCGTCAACCGGCACGGGCTGAACGGCACGGTCAAGGTCATGCCGTGGTGCGACAGCCCCGCGCTGCTCTGCGAATTCGACACGCTCTACCGCGGAAAGCAGCACATCGCCATGACGGTCGAGCATGCCGCCGTGCAGAAAAATATGGTGCTGCTGAAATTCGCCGGGGTCGACACGCCCGAGGCTGCCGACGCGCTGCGCAATACCGTGCTCTATATGGACCGCAGCGACGTCGAGCTCGATGAGGACACCCATTTTATTCAGGATTTGCTGGGCATGTCGGTGCGCGATGCCGACACCGGCGAAGAATACGGCAAGCTGACCGATGTGCTGCAGACCGGCGCCAACGACGTCTACGAGGTGACCGCGCCGGACGGGCGGAAGCTGCTCGTGCCGGTCATCCCGCAGGTGGTGCTCTCGATCGACGACAGTGCGGATATCATCACGATCCGCCCGCTGGAGGGGCTCTTTGACTGATGCGTATTGAGATCGCGACCCTGTTCCCGGAGATGTGCGAGGCGGTGCTCTCCGAGAGCATCATCGGACGCGCCCGCGCAAAGGGCGCCATCGAGGTGCACTGCCACCAGATCCGCGCCTATACGACCGATAAGCACAACCGCGTCGACGATGCGCCGTTCGGCGGCGGCATGGGCATGGTCATGCAGGCACAGCCGATCTATGCCTGCTGGCAGGCAGTTGCGGCACAGTCTGCGCTGCCGATGCATACAATCTATATGTCCCCGAAGGGCACCCCGCTGACGCAGCAGCGCGTGCGCGAGCTGGCACAGCTGCCGCGGCTCTTTCTGCTCTGCGGGCACTACGAGGGCGTTGACCAGCGCGTGCTCGACCGCATTGCCGACGAGGAGATTTCGGTCGGCGATTATGTGGTCACAGGCGGCGAGCTGCCCGCGCTCATCCTGACGGACGCGGTCGCGCGCATGTGCGACAACGTGCTCCCCGCGCCCGACGCCTACGAGGACGAGAGCCATTTTGCCGGGCTGCTGGAATACCCGCAGTACACGCGCCCGGAGGTCTGGGAGGGCGAAGCAGTGCCGCCGGTGCTGCTGAGCGGGCATCATAAGAATATCGCGGCATGGCGGCAGGCACAGTCCGAGGAGATCACCCGGCAGCGCCGACCCGATCTCTATGCAAAATGGCAAAAAGGACAATAACCGCGCCGGTCGTTGTTGACTTGTACAAAAATCATTGTTGAAAACTAGCTCGTTGCACAATGCTTTTCAACAGTTTTCAACAGGTGTTTATTCGTAAATATGCCCAAACGAAGCCGATTTTGTTTCGCCTGAATGTAGCATACCGGAGAAATTTGCCCTGACAGCACCACTTTGTGCAAAAAACCCGTTGACGAAACGGGTTCAAATCTGTATAATGATAGCAGGGATTCGGGAAAGCCGTATTTCAGACAGAGCGAAAAACTGTACGGGCTGTAATTATCCGGCAGCAGCTGAGCGCGGCATGACCGTACCGGGTCCTGTGCATACATTCCGTTTCGGGTATATGAATTCACAAAGGAGAGTAAAGATTATGTGTATCAAAGACGTCATGGTTCAGAATCAGGTCGGTCTGCACGCACGTCCTGCGACTTTCTTCATCCAGAAGGCAAATGAGTTCCGCTCTGCGATCTGGATTGAGAAGGAAGAGCGCCGCGTGAATGCGAAGAGCCTGCTGGGCATTCTCTCGCTGGGCATTGTGGGCGGCACTGCGATCCGCATCATTGCTGACGGCACAGATGAGGAGCAGGCAGTGGCATCTCTGGTCGAGCTGGTTGACAGTGGCTTCAGTGATGAGAGCCGCTGATTGACAGGACGGACACATGCAAAGGAACCGACTTCCGCACTGGGTGCGGGGGTCGGTTTTTTCTTTGTGATATGAGCAGTGAGGGGATTTTCGTTCTCTGTTCTTTACCGTTTGTCCGACTGTGCCTTTCGCTGGGCGCGGGGCGCGGGTTCGAGGGGGAACCACAAGAGGGAGGGGAAGTCGGCTGCAAAGCAGCCGGTCTCCCCCTCCCTCTTAAGGTTCCCCCTCGAGCTCCCCTTCCTTATCTTCCACCCCCTCTGTTCCGTATCTTTTGGTTTCTGGGTGTCCGGTTTCATGGTAACCTTTACTCCCCCTCGTGCGTGCTAGCCGCACGCAGGGGAGGGTTTGTTGAAACTCCGGTGCTCCGTTTCATAGTCACCGACGCGCATCATACCGTCGGTTACAGTATAACCCCATCTGCAGGCGGTTAGCCTGCACGCAGGGAGCTAGGGTTACGGCATAACAGATCACCAATAAACTTAAGATTACGGAACAGAGAGAGGAAGAGATAAGGAAGGGGGAGCTTAAGCTGCACTGCGTGCAGCTGAATGCACAGTCAGACAAACGGTAAAGAACAGGGAACTTAAGTCACCCAACGAAATCCACATCAGAAGCAAAAATGACGGAACAACTCCTCACTTCTAACTTCTCATTTCTAATTTCACGCCGCCGACAGCATGTTCTCCGCGAAAATCCCGTACCCGCGGGTCGGGTCCTTCACAAATACATGCGTCACCGCCCCGACCAGCCTGCCGTCCTGCACGATCGGGCTCCCGCTCATGCCCTGCACGATCCCGCCGGATTGCTCCAGCAGCCGGGAATCCGTCACATGCACCACCAGATTCCTCATATTTTCGTCGTTTTCGCGAATCTCCTCAATCTGCACGCTGTATGCCTCCGGCGTCGACCCGTGCAGCGTCGCATAGATCGTCGCCGCACCCCTGCGAATCTCTCCGCCCGCCGCGACCGGCATCAGCATCTGCCGCCCGGGCAGCCTGTCCAGCGTCCCGAATACGCCGCCTGCCGTGTTCGACCGCAGCGTCCCGGCGTTTTTCTGCGACTGAAACGTCCCGCGGAGCTCGCCGGGCTTTCCCGCTGTCCCGCGCACGATATCGCGTATCTCCACCGCCGCGACCTCGCCCGAAGCCAGCGGGATGCGCTCGCCGGTGTCGGTGTCGCAGACCGCGTGCCCAAGCCCGGCAAACTGCACCTCGCCCGCCGGCGTCAGCGTATAATAGGTCACGGTGCCGATGCCCGCCGTGCTGTCGCGCACCCACATGCCGGTCTGCCACCTGCCCGTCAGCGGCGCAAACACCGGCATGACCGTCCGCGTGAGCTCTTCGCTGCCGCGCAGCAGCGTGACCGTCACCGATTCGCCGCCCGAGCACGCCACAGCCTCCTGCAGGTCCGCGTTGCCGGTGATGTCTCTGCCGTTGACCGTCCGGATGATGTCGCCGACCTGAATGCCCGCCTCGCGTGCCGGTGCAGTCATGCCGTCCGCCGTGCGAATCTCGCCGAGCGATACGACCATCACGCCCTGCATCATCATGCGGATGCCGAAGGGCTCGCCGCCGACATAGACAGCAGACGGCGAAACCGTCGTAACAGCGACGATTTTGAGCGGCACCACGCCGAAGAGCCGGAGCTCCGCGCGCTCTGAGCCCGCAGGCGGCTCGCGGTGCACCGTGACCGGCAGCAGCGTCTGCACCGAGACCGAGCCGTCGCCGCTCGTGACAAGGCGGTCGGGCAGGCTGTGTGCATAATATCCCGCCGCGCCGCACAAACTGAGCACAGCGGCGGCACAGATCGCGGCGAAGCGGGAAATAATACCGTTTTTTCTGACATTTTGTTCCATACGCATTCTTCCTCTCTGCGGTGATCTCCCGCACGAATCAGTATGGACCGAAAACGCCGTTTCACACAGGCAAAATGCAGACCAATGATTTTTCCGCATCCCGCCAGTGCCGCATTCACGCGGAAATTCCGCGCTGAGCCCGGCAGATTCTGCCGTTTCCGGTAAGAATTTCACATGTGTTTGCTGTCATACTTCTTGAACGCAAAAAGCCGCCGCGTCTCCGTTCAGAGGCACGGCGGCTTATTGGCAGTATCACGCAAAAAACACGTCTCCGTCGGCGCGGTCGACGGTGTAGCGCTCCAGCATCCGGATCTTGCCGATCAGGTGCTGATTGAGCAGCTCCACATCCTCCGCCGGGATCCACACGGCGCGGTAGTCGGGCTCGTCATCGTGCTGCACGGGAAACTGCCGGATGAACGAATCCTCGACGAGAAAGCTGACGACATAGGCGATGTGCTCCGCCTGCTTCTCGATGCGCATGTGCTTGGCGATCTTCTCGGCGCCGGTCTGCGAGAGCAGCGCCGCAAAGAGCGGCTGCTCCTCGGTTCTCGGCGGAAAGCCCCGGAATTCCTTTGCGGCGACGGCTTTGTACTCCTCAGCCGACATCGGGCGGTAAAGTTCCATATTGTCCTCCTCGCGGGCAAAGCCCGTTCTCCTCACATTTCAGGGCTGCGGAGCATCAGATTTCTCCGCAGATGCGTTCTTTTTATATAGTCCGTCGTTGATCGCGTCATTGAGCTTATACATCTTCTGCACAGAATTTTCGAGAAAATAATAGTGTGCAATGTAGGGGCAGAGCAGTGCCAGGATCAGCACCAGCAGCGGCACCAGCATGAAGCGCTCGGTCATCAGAAAGAACCCGAACACCAGAAAAAAGCCCAGCGCAAACAGCATCGTCACAAGAAAATGGATCAGGCGCTCGTGCTGCATGAAGGCGATCATCTGCAGGTGGCGGCGGGAGATCTCGGCGTAGTCGCATTCCTCCGGCTTCTCAAGCTGAGCCTCCAGCGCGGCGAGATACGCCGTCAGATAGGCGCGCATGAGCCTTAAGCCTTTCCGCCGGCGGCGCGCTCGTCGGCTGCGTCGGCTGCCAGAAAGCCCGCAAGATCGAGCTTTCCGCTGTTGAGCGCCTCGAAGCGGTCGTTGAAGCGGTCGATCGTCTCGGCGGAGACGAACATCAGGTAGGAGAAGAGCTCCTCGGTCAGCACCGTGCCCATGAAGGCGGAGGTCAGCCGGAAATAGAGCTCGCCCGACTGCATATTGAGGTCGAAGCTGCCGTCGATCAGCCCGTGGTTTGCCGCGATGACCGCGAGAGCTGCATCATTGCGGCGCTCGGGCGCGATGACAAAGGGCATCGGGGAAAGCACCGAGACAATCTGCCGGTCGGCGCGCAGAATGATGTGCAGCGTCATCGGGAGATCATTGCCCGTGAAGCGGATGCGGATATGGGTCCTCGCGTCGGTCTGCTCGTCGACGCTGTATTTCAGCTTGCGGTGCTCAAGGCACGAAATCAACACAGATGCGTTCTTTTGCGCACATGCGGCGCGCTCAGCCGTCACTTCCATCGGCGTGTCCTCCTTGTGGGGTTCTCTGATTTGTGGATATATTATACCATATTTGCACAAAAATGTCAATAGCTGTTAGTCGATTTTGTCAAAGCGAAAGTTAAGATTCTGCGGTTCCTGTCGCACGCGCGGACTGCGCCCGGCAGAGGGCTGTCACAGCGCGGCGGTTTGTGCGGAAATCCGTGCATTTCTGTCGGCACGGCGGATTTGCCGCTTCAGTGATTTTCGATTAAATTATACTCGCTGTAAAATTCCGGCAAATCGCCCGGCGGTCTGAGGCATGCAGGATTGCACAGCCCGCACGGAGCCGACCGCAGCGCCGAATTTGTTTCGTTTTATTGTTTTGCACTATGGTTAATTCAGGATGCTTGATATATTAAAAAATCCGGTGATTGACATACTCCGCGACCGTGTGCCCCGAGGGCTCGATCACGAATTTGGAGATCGAGCCGCCGCGCCCGGAGAAGCGGAAGCCCCCGCGCGCTCCGAGCGGAATGCCGCAGAGCATCGCGTGCAGAAAGCTCAGCGCCGTGCCGTGCGACACGATCAGAATGCGCTCCTGCCTGTTCTGCGTGATCTCCCGATAAAACGGCTCGATGCGCACCCAGAGGTCGCGGTCGCTCTCGGCGTCCGGGAAGGGGCGGTAATCCGGGTCGTAGACCGCGGGGCGCGGCGTGACATGCGCGTTGTACCACTGCCGCGTCTGCCCGTTGCCCTGCCCGGCGTCGACCTCGCAGAGCCGCTCCTCATGCACCGGCTGAATGCCGAGCGTGCGGTTGATCTCCCCGGCAGTCTGCACCGCGCGCTTCTGCGTCGAGACATACATCTCATAGGCGCGGTCGCAGTCCTCCCAGAGCAGCCATTTCCCGATTGCATACGCCTGCTCGCGCCCGCGTGCGGTCAGCGCCCAGTCGTGCCGCGCGCTGTTCAGCCGGGAGCGCAGCCAGATCGCTGACCGCAGCCTCCGCGGGGACGGCAGCGAGCTTGTGGTCGCCGTCGCGGCGGAGAAACACCCCGATCACGCGCACGGGGATGCAGTCGCCGAGGACACAGTGCGCCGCCGTCAGCACGATCACATCGAGGTGCTCGCAGGGCGGCGTGCCCGATTCCGTCAGCCAGCCCGTCGGATAGGGAAATCTCAGCGCATCGGGCACATCCGGCATGTCCTTCTC
>JAEELE010000116.1 GCA_016288755.1 Oscillospiraceae bacterium | reverse complement strand
CGACGACGACCGAGGACACGACCGTTCCCGCACCGGAGACGACGACCACGACCGAGGACACGACCGTTCCCGCACCGGAGACGACGACCACGACCGAGGAAACGACTGTTCCCGCGCCGGAGACGACGACGACCGAGGAAACGACCGTTCCCGCGCCGGAGACAACGACGACCGAGGAAACGACCGTTCCCGCGCCGGAGACAACAACGACGACCGAGGAGACGACCGCTCCGGAAACAACGACTGAGACCACGATTGAGCCGGAGCCGGAATTCTCCCGCTTTGATCTGGACAGAAGCGGCGAGGTCACGATGTCGGATTCCGTGCTGTTCTTCCGGCTCCTGACCGAGCTGGATGACGGGCTGGCAGACGGCGCCGATGCCGATTTTGACGGAGACGGTGCAGTCACGCTCGCCGATGCTGCGCTGCAGCTGCACGCACTGGATATGCAATGATCAGAACACCGCCCGGATATGCTGTCCGGGCGGTGTGCTGTCTGCAGAAATCGGTGTCTCCGACGGAAGCCGCCTTGACGGATGATATTGGAGGTTTCACCCCCGAGCCCCCGCAGGAAAATCAAAAGGAGCGGCATGGAAACCGCTCCTTTTTGATATGAATTCTCTTTTGGAAATGAGGAGGTTATTCCTGAAGAAGAATCCGCTTTAACAGTGTGAAGTCCGCTGCATTGAGCTTGCCGTCCGCGTTGAGATCGGCGACGGCAGCCGCCTCTGCGGAGAGTGTGTCCAGACCGAGCAGATATTTCTGCAGTGCGACCACATCTGCAACGGAAACCGTGCCGTCCTGATTGATATCGCCGGCAGCGGGCTGCGTCTGCTCTGCGGCTTTGGGCGAGAATGCCTTTCCGCCGATCTGATAGAGATTCTGCTGCAGCTGCTGATCCTCCATTTTGCAGGTCTCGCGGTTGTAATGTCCGCCGGGGGTCGACCACAGCACCGGGCAGTGACCGCGCTGGTACGCCTCGTCACAGACTGCGGTGAGGAAGCGCCGCACGGATTCGGGCTCCTTGTTCTTGGTCGGGCAGCCGTATTCGCCGATGATGACCGGGATCCCCTTGTCGGTGAAGGTTCTTTTCAGCATGTCCATCTCACTGCGCAGCGAGGCGTATTCCTGATCGGAGCCCCATGTCGCAGAAGCCTTGCCCCAGTCCGCGTCCTCCTCCAGAATCGCAAATCCGGCGGGGGAGTAATAGTGCACGGAGACCGCCATGCGGTTTGCGGGGTCATCCGGCATTTTGAAAAGCCCGTCGCAGGTGCGGTCGATGCCGGTGTTGTATCCGGAGATCAGCAGATGACGCTTTGCGTTGTTGCCGCCCGAGGCGCGCACCACATCGACGAATTTCTGGTTGACCTCATTGCACAGCGCATAGGAGACAGCCTTCTGCTCCTGCGTGCCGCTCCACGGATTCCAGATCTTCTCCCAGCCGAGCTCCTCATTCTGCGACTCGAACATCAGATCGTCACCGTAATCGCGGAAGCTCTCTGCGATCTGCTCCCACATGTGGGCGAAGCGCTGCATGCTCTCGTCCTTGGCATCGGGGAAATTGTTGACCCAGCCGCCGTCCCAGTGGATATTGATGATGACATACATGCCGCTTTCGAGTGCCCAGTCGACGATCTGGTGCACGCGCGCGTCATAATCCCTGTTGATCGTGAAGGTGCCGTCATGCTCCATTTTATTGGACCACGCGACCGGCACGCGCAGCACGCCGAAGCCCTCCTTCGCCATGCCCTCGATGATCTCCTTGGTGATGACCGGGCTGCCCCAGCCGGTCTCATAGTTTTCGGGCGTGCCGTCGCTCCATTTTGCGATCCAGTCCTCACCGTACCAATCCGGGCAGCATTCGAGCGTGTTGCCGAGATTGATGCCGATGCCCATGTCACGGACAAGCTCCATCGTCGAAATATCGCGCATCTCTCCCGACGCAGAGGCGGGAAGGCTGCAGCAGGTCAGCGTCAGCAGTGCGGCAGCCGCCGCAGAAAGAATCCGGTAATGCTTCATAGCGGGACGCTCCTTTCTGATATACAGTTCACGGCAAAAAAAGGGGGCACAAATCCCCGTTTGATTCGGGACCGGGGATTTGCGCCGCAGGGGGCGAAATCTGTTCGCAGGTGCTTCAGAATGAAGCCGCGTGCTCCTGCGTGATCTCACCCATATTATACGATTTTCGGAGCGCACCGTCAACCCACAATTCCGTGAAGAGGTGGACAAAACATGCAGCTATGAAAAATATTCCCGGATTTTTTTCCGGTACTGCTGCGGGGAGCATCCGGTCTCTGCGGAAAACTGCCGGATGAAATATTTTCCGTCCGTATACCCGCAGGCTTCGGCAACCCCTGTGACGGGCGCATCCCCGCTGATCAGCAGATGCTTTGCGTGCCGCAGCCTTGCACGGATGGTGTCCTGATGAAAGCTGACGCCGATGCACTGCTTGTAGATGCGGTTGAAGTGGTTGACGTTCAGGTTCATCGAGTCGGCGGCATCCTGCAGCGCGGCGGTTGTCAGCGGGTCGCGCATGATCTGCCGGTGCAGCCTGTAGAGCCGCTCGAAGTGCGGCGAACGTCTGCGCTCCGAACGGAGCTGCTGCAATGCATTCAGTGCACCGAGCATCTGCTGCTCGACGGCGGGAAACCGGGCGTTCTCTGCGGCGATCTCCGCACCGACCGCCGCGATCTGAATGTCGGATGTGTACGCTTTGCAGCCGGGGTCCGCGCAGATCTCGGTGACGACTGCATCGGCGAGCATGTCCGGGGACGCCGCGCTGCCGGGAAACAGCAGCAGAAAATCGTTCTCGGAGAGCCGCCCGATGATGCCGCTGCTGCCGTGAAAGCGCTTGATGACGGCAGTCGAAGCCAGCAGGCTCTGCACGGCGGATTTCGTTTTTTCGGCAGAGGTCTGCGCACCGGCTGCAAAGGTCAGCCGGACTGCCGCGGCGGTGACAGACGCGGGCTTCCGGGCATTGAGCAGGAACTGCAGCGCATCGCGCAGACCGTCGCGGCTGAACATGCCGGTCATGCTGTCATAGGAGGGGGAGAGCGTGCGGCACTGCAGCAGATAGCGTACATCGGATTTCAGCCGCAGAAACTCCAGCGCATTGGAGACCGATTTCAGCCAGTAGCGATAGGTGTCGTCATAGGTATCCGGCGATTCGTATTCCGCAATGCAGCAGCCGAGCAGCTCATCCTTGAAAAAGATCGGGTTCAGATAGCAGACCGCCGTTTTGCTGCTCCGGCGGATGAGCGCAGGCAGCTCCGACTGCTTTGCGGTGAAGGGTCTGCGGTCGCCCCACGGGTTGATGCTGCGGCAGATGAGCGTGTCGCCGCGGGAATCGCTCTGGCGGAACATGTCCTCATAGAGGCAGAGCACAATGTCGGTGGCGTTCCGCACCATAAAGAGAAAATCGCCGAGGATCTGCGTGAATTCGTCGAGATTGCGGCATTCGGTCAGCTGGGAATCCATCTCGGATTTCAGCGTCCAGTCGGCGTACTGCCTGCCGGTGCGCGCGCGGGTCAGTTCGCCGTGCATCTGTTCCACGGTCATGCCGCCGGGACAGGTCTGCCCGCCGATCATCTGCCCCTGCGGCGGGATGAAGGGCTGCTCCGGCTCGCGCGCCAAGCGCCGCAGGAGAATATCGACCGCAGCGACACCGAGTGCATGGCGGTTACGCCGGAAGGTGGTCAGCAGGGGCGTGTGAAGATTCCGCTCCGGGATATGCTCATAGCCGGCGACAGCCATGTATTCGCGGATATCCTTGTCCGCCGCGGAGAAGGCGTCGAGCACGCCGAATGCCATATAATCGTTGGCGCAGATCAGTGCCTGCGGCATCGGCTGGGCGCCGCTGAGATACCGTTCGGCGAGGCGCTCCCCGGAGTAATACCAGAAATCGCCCTCCGTGACAAGCGCTTCGTCGAACGGGATGCCGTGCTTTTCCAGTGATCTGCGGTAGCCGTCGATGCGCACATGCGAGATATCGAGCGAGAGCGGACCGGTCAGCAGCGCGATCTGTGTATAGCCGCACCGGTCGATCAGATGGTCGGTGATCGCCTCGAGGTCGTCGCGGTCGCTGGTGTTGATGCTCTGAAACCGCGCCGAATCAAACCATTCAGGCTCTGTGCCGACCAGCAGCACGGGGATGTCCGTGCGCTGCTCCAGCAGGCAGCGGAGCCTCTGGCTGAGCGCCGGATTGACGAACGATTCCGAGAGCAAAATCAGCGCATCGAAGACCGGGGCGCCGATCAGGTCGTAGATGCGGTTGTCGGAGCAGTCAGCGCGCGCGGGCTCGAGCGGATTATAGAGGTTTGACAGCACGCTGACCTGCACGCCGCATGCCTGCGCTCGTGCAACGATGCCGCTGAGAATCTGCCGCTGCTCGATGCTGTTGACCTCAGCGCCGACAACACCGATCAGGCAGCTGTCCTTTTTCATGCCGGTCCCCCCGTTCCTCTTCTGATGATATCATATTATAGCATATCCGGCGGAAAAGTGCAATGCATATCGGCGGCAGGGAAATGCATCTTCAGTACAGAATAATTCCCCGCAGATGCGTGCATTTTATACATTGCTTCCGATCGCATATATGCGAACCGACTGAAAACAGTACACAAGATATCGTTGTTTTGTCCACTTAATCTACGATTTTTCTATTGATGCTTGACAATCTTCCATATATAATCATATTGGAGGTATATACGATCCGGCAAATAATATAAATCTCCGGACGTACATCCGTTTCTTTCATTTTGGGGGCATTTTTTTATTGAAAGGACGTTATCTCTATGAAAAAACAACTCTCGGCATTTCTCTCTCTTCTGATTGCAGCGGGATCGCTGACACTGGCGCCGGCGTCAGCAGCAGATGCGCTGCTCCACGCAGGCTTTGAGGGCGGTCTGGACGGCTGGACGGCGCGCGGCACCGCGACCGTTGCGGCATCGACCGCAGTCGCGGCGAAGGGCTCCGGCTCTGCTGCGGTCACAAGCCGCTCCGAAAGCTGGTGCGGCATCGGCTACACGCTCGACACCGCGACCTTCAAGCCCGGCAGCACCTACAGCTTCTCGGCTTCTGTGCTGCAGCAGGGGTCGCCGATGGCGGTGCACTTCAAGCTGTCTCTGGAGTACACCACGGGCGGCGGCGGCGCCAATCCGTTCGGCGGCGGCAGTCAGTACGGGCACATCGCGGAAAAGGATGTCGCGTCGGGCATGTGGGCGACTCTCGAAAACAGCTCGTACCAGATCCCTTCCGACGCGCAGACGCTGCTGCTCTACATCGAGACAGACGAGTCCAAGACCGATTTCTATGTCGACGAGGTTTACATCACTGAGGAGGGCAGCACGGTTCCTTCGGGCGACTTCAAGCGCGGCGATGTCAACCATGACGGGAAGGTTGACGCAAAGGATGCCGCTGCTCTGCGGGATTATCTGATCGCAAAGAGCAAGACCGGCGTTTTCCTTGATACCGGCGATCTGGACGCCGGCGGCAGCCTCAACGGCAAAGACCTGACGCTGCTGAAGCGGCTTCTGCTTGCGGGCACGAGCGGTCAGAATGAAACGACAACGACAACGACTACGCCGCCGGTCATCACCGATCCGCCGCAGAGCCAGACGACCGTCAGCAGCGATACACCGTCGGGCGAACACATGAGCGCAAAGGAATTCATGGCAAAGGTCTCGCCGACAATGACGCAGGACGTTCCCGGCAATGTCACGGGCAGCAAATCGGGTGAATGCAAACACTTTGAGTACTTCTCCAAGAAGGCAAATCACAATAAGGGTGCGTATTACTGGATCCCCAGTGATTACAGCCCGTCCAAGAAATACAATCTGCTTATTATGAACCACGGCATCTTCGGCGACGAGAGCAGCATGCTGTCCGGCTTCGGCGTGCAGGAAATGGCGTCCAACATGATCGCCAGCGGCGAGGCAGAGCCGTTTATCATCATCTTCACGCAGATGTATACCGATCCGAACACGAACGGCAGCCCCGGCTTCAATATTACGATGGATGTGATGGACAAATACGACGACTTCATCTATGACGTTGTCGAGAGCATCATCCCGTATGCACAGGAGCACTGGTCGATCATGACCGGCAGAGAGCACACGGCGATCGCGGGCTTCTCGATGGGCGGCAGAGAGTCGCTCTACTGCGGCATCGTCCGTCCTGACGTGTTCGGCTATGTGTGCGCATCCTCGCCGGCACCGGGCATTGTTCCGGCAAGCGACAGCTTCCTTGCGAACCACCTCGGCAGCTACAACTGGGAGCGCACCGCCAGACTGAAGAACGAGGACTTCAAGGTCAGCGACGACAAGTGCCCGTATCTCATCATGATCGCGGGCGGCACCAATGACGGCGTTGTCGGCACCTTCCCGCAGCAGTATCATGAGCTGCTCGACAAGAACGGCACTCCGAACCTCTGGATGTCCGTTCCGAACGGCGGTCATGACGGCGGCGTCGGCACCAAGATTTTCTACAACTTCTTCCGCTGGGTGTTCAAGTAGAAGTTAGAGAATGGAGAGGTTAGAGGTTAGAAGTGAACGAAATTCTAAGCTCTCATCTCTAATATCTGATATCTAATCGGCGAGGGTGCGTGATTGCTCCCTCGCCCGGTTTTTTGGGCATACAGCGGGCGGCGGAACGGCAAATCACTTTCATTTGCCTCCTCGCCTCCTTTCTTGACACTGCAGGAAAATCATGCTATAATGCTGATAACGTCAATTCACGCAAGAGGAGGACATCCGTATGCATCACAACGGCTTTTCCGACAGCCCGATGACAGAGGATCATCTCGGCATGGGCATCCACTGCAGGGGGATCGCCGACTTCGTCAGCGGCTGCAGCACCCCGATGACCGTCGCGATCCAGGGCGACTGGGGCACGGGCAAATCCACTGCCATGAACCTGATCGAGAAGCATATCAGTGCGCGCGAGGGCGACGAAGCCTGCATCATTCCGTTCAACACATGGCAATTCTCGGCGCTGGGCAGCGAGGACAAGCTCATTGTCGATCTGCTGAGTGTCATGCTTGAGCGCTTTGAGGCTTGGATCAAGGCACACAGCCCCGGAAACGACGCAGGCACCTCCGAACCGATCAAAGCATCGGCGCGGATCCTGGGCTGCATGAAAAGCATGATGGAGGTCTCCCTGCGCACCACGAAGGAGATCATCGACGACAGCTATTTCGGCAAGGCAATGGCGGCGATCGGTCAGACCGCCGAGGCGCACGGACCCGAACGCGCCGCGGTCCTCCCGCCTGTACGCCCGGTCAGCAAGGCGGAGATCGTCTCGGGATTAAAGGAGAATATCGAGCAGCTGATCGGGGAGATCGTCAGCCACAAGCAGAACGGCGACCGCGTCTACGTCTTTATCGACGACCTCGACCGCCTTGAACCGCGCATCGCCGTCGAGCTCATGGAGGGGCTCAAGAATTTCGCTGACTACCGCAGCTGCGTGTTCATCCTCGCCGTCGATCAGGAGGTCGTCGAGCGCGGGCTCCGGAGCAAGTACGGCGACGATTTCCAGACGGAAAAGGCGCGCAATTTCTTCGATAAGATCATTCAGGTGCCCTTCGTGCTGCCGGTCAATTCCTACGATATCACCAACTATGTACGGCAGTTCATCCCCACCACCGCCGACCCCGTCCGCTATGTGAAGCTGCTGTCGGCGTTCGGCGAATACAACCCCCGCACGATCAAGCGCAGCTTCAATGTGCTCCAGCTCAACGAATGCATCCGTGCTGCGGACGGCAAGCATCAGACCATGACGGAGGACGAGCGTCTCGGGCTTTACGCGGTGCATCTGCTGCAGCTGAAATCTCCGCGCGATTTCGAGCAGCTGCTGCTGACCGTGCACCAGTTTGCGGCGGAGGCGGCAGCAGGCAATTTCCAGCCGATGCTGGAGGCGCTGCAGGAGCTCTGTACGGCGGAGGATGCCGACATGCAGATCACGCACGCGCAGTATATCCACGCGGTCGTGTCGGCGTTCTTCGAGCCGGACGGCAGCAAGGTTGCTGTGCCGCAGATCAATGAAATGATCCGGTGCGTGATGCAGACCTGCGAGAGCGCTGCGATCGACAGTGCGCAGCTCATCGCGATGCGGCAGCTGCGAAGTCTGCGCCGTCTGTATGCGCGGCTGCAGAACGAGCAGTCCTATCACTTCTCGGAGAACTGGGCGATGCTGGAGGAAGGCATCGAGCAGATTTTCGGGGATTCGGGCAAGCCGCTGCAGCTGACGGTTTTCCGCGGCAGATCGAAATATCTGATGCTGAGCTGGTATAACGCGGCGCAGCGGATGAATATGACCGTCTATCATTTCGACGATCCGGCGCGCATATTCTCCGGGATCGAGCAGCATTTCGCGAGCAGAGACGCACTCGGCGAGCAGCACGCAGAATACCGTTACTACCGCAGCAGCACACCGGAGCGACTGACCGTCGCAGCCTTCTCCGATTATCAGGAGGGTGACCCGCTCGATCAGCTGCTGATCAACTGCGGCATTCTGCACCCGCAAGAATAAAAAAGGGCTCCCCGCAAAAAGGGAGCCCTCAGTCTGTATAGGAGGTAGGAGGTAGGAGTTGTGGTATCGCGAAATGGCGGAACCACTCCTCACTTCTCACTTCTCATTTCTCATATCCCGTTTCTCAGGTCGTAAACGTCCATCGTATCAGAATCGCCGGAGAGCACACGCACGGCAGCGAGCGTGCCCGCGGAGAAATAACGGTAGACCGTATAATGCGAGACGGAATCGCCCTGCGTGCAGTCCATCAGCCAGAGCTCGCAGATATAAGCATCTGTGCCGATCACCGTCCGATAGCTGTCCAGACACGAGAGCGAGACGCCGTCGTGCGAGACCGCCCCGAAGCACAGATCGGCGAGCCGCGGAAGGGCGTCGGAGGCTGCGGGAACCCACTTGCCCCCGTCACGCAGCTCCGTGACGTCTCCCGTGCGCCGGTAATGCCGTCTGACGGGGAACATCAGCCCGGCAGTGCCCGTCGCCGTATCGAGCGTTTCGGTCGTGCCGTCGCTGCGGTAATCCTGCACAGAGACCGTTTCCGAGAGCGTTCCGCTGTAGGAGAAGCAGAGCTTGACGGCTGTCAGGCTGACGGGCTGCCCCTCCATGCTGCGCGCCAGCGCGAGGCTCTGTTCAGCGAGCGGGACCTCAGTCTCCTCGTCGATCGTCTCTCCGTCGCGATAGTCGAACTGCAGCGTTTTCAGCGTCCGGTCAAAGTAGCTGAACTGCCGGTTGCAGATCATGAATGCAGCCGCCAGCACCGCAATCGCGATCAGAACGATCAGCAGCACGACCCTGCGCTTCTGCTTCGCCTCGTCGATCACGGGCGGCAGCGTGTCATTCTCGGTCAGCACGCCGACCTGCTCGATGATATCCGCCGAGGAGAAGTGCTCCGCAGCCGGTTTCTTCGCCTTGCCCATGCGATCAGCGCCTGTCCTGCGGGTCGTCGGGCTGATCTGCCTGCGGCTTCTGACCGGTCACGGCATTGAGGATCAGCGTCAGCACAACGATCGTGCCGATCACGGCGAAGATGCCGAGCATCCCCAGCCCCATATATTTCAGATTGTCGAGAAAATGCATCGGTTCAAATGAAGCAAACATCGCAGATACGCTCCTTTCCGCTTACAGGAAGAAATTGAGGATCAGACCGCCGGCGATGACCGAGGCAATCTGCCCGGAGACATTGACGCCGGTCGCCTGCATCAGCAGGAAGTTTGTCGGGTCCTCCTTCAGCGCCATCTTGTGGACGACTCTGCCCGACATCGGGAAGGCTGAAATACCCGCCGCGCCGATCATCGGGTTGATCTTCTTCTTGAGGAACAGGTTGAGCAGCTTTGCAAAGAGCACGCCGCCGACCGTATCAAAGATGAACGCGACCAGTCCGAGCCCGAGAATCAGCAGCGTTTCCTTCTGTAAGAACTTGTCTGCCTGCATCTGAGAGGCGATCGTGATGCCGAGGAAGATCGTGATGAGGTTTGCGAGGACCTTCTGAGCGGTCTCCGAGAGCGAATCGAGGACGCCGCACTCCCGCAGCAGATTGCCGAACATCAAAAAGCCCACGAGCGCGACAGAAGCCGGTGCGACCAGCCCCGCAATGATCGTGATGAAGATCGGGAAGAGGATGCGCGTGGTCTTGGAGACAGGCTTCTGCGTATACTCCATGCGGATGAGACGCTCCTTTTTCGTCGTCATCATGCGGATGACCGGCGGCTGAATGATCGGAACGAGCGCCATATAAGAGTAGGCAGCGACCATGATCGCGCCGATATAATTCGACTGGAGCTTCTGCCCGACGACGATCGAGGTCGGACCGTCCGCCGCACCGATGATCGCGATGGAGGCAGCGTCCTTGAGGTCGAAGAACATCGAGGCGGTACACAGCGTGAAGAAGATGCCGAACTGCGCCGCCGCGCCGAAGAGCATGAGAATGGGGTTCGAGAGCAGCGGACCGAAGTCGATCATCGCGCCGATGCCGATGAACAGAATCAGCGGGAACAGTTCATTCGCGATGCCCGCGTCGTAGAGCACGGAGAGCGGACCGGCTTCACCGTCGAGCGAGCCGTCTGGGAAAAAGTGCGAGACAGCGCCTGAGAGCGGCAGATTGACGAGAATCGCGCCGAAGCCCATCGGCAGCAGCAGCGTGGGCTCCATGTCCTTTTTGATCGCCAGCCAGATCAGCACGCCGCCGATCACCCACATGACGACCATTTTCCAGTCGAGATTCAGGATGTTTGCAAACAAATCAGCCATTTTACCTATTTCCTTTCCGGTGTTGAGGGCGAGCCGATGCCATGAAAAAAGACCCTTATCGCGTCAGAGAGCAGTTCTGATGCGATAAAAGTCTTGCCGTTTGATTTTCGTGCGGACCGTGCAGCTGCCGCTCGGGTATGCCGTCACGCACGACAGCGCAATCAGAGAAGGGCTGCCGGCTACTCCCTTTTATCGTCTTTAGCATAACACAAAAGCGCCGAAAAGTCAAGACCCCGACGAAAAAAATGAGAAGTGAGGAATGAGAAATGAGATCGTCGAGTTAGGCGAGTTAGGAGTGAGCAGTGAGGAGTTGTTCCGTTATCCGTGCTTCATCTATCTTATTTTGATCGATTCGACGATCTGCCAGAGAATCCGTGGTGCCGCCGCCAGTGCGGGTACACAGACCATTTCTCACTTCTCATTCCGCACTCCTGCCTTCTCCCGCCGCTCCGGTATCATTCGATCGGCGCTGCGGTTTCCGTGATATTGGTCTGCTCGGGCTCGGGCGGCTCAAGGCGTGTGATTTCCGTGACCGCACGGTCGCTGAGCTGATAGAGCGTCAGCGTATCGCAGACCGCATCCATCGGCTTTTTCGGCGCACACCCTGCCACGACGCAGACATACCGCGTTCCGTCGGGCGCGTCCGCATAGGTCGCGAGGCACTGTCCCGCTTCATCGGTATAGCCGGTCTTGCCGCCGAGTACGGTCAGCGTGCGCGCGTCCGGCGGGAGCACCGCCGCGCTGATGCGCGAGAGCACTGAGCTTTTGAGCTTGATGCCGGCAGCATGCTGATAGGTCGATGCGGTCGTGTACTGAGCAGCTGACATGATCTCCGTGCAGAGCGGGTCTGAGAGCGCATAGCGGAGGATGCAGGCGATATCCTGCACCGAGCTGACATGCTGTGCGTCGTGCAGACCGATGCTGTTGACGAAATGCGTGTGCGTCAGCCCCATATCCGCGGCGAGCCGGTTCATTTCAGCGACAAACGCCTCCTCCGACCCGGACGCGAGATTGGCGAGCGTGAGTGCAGCGTCCGCACCCGAGGGGAGCATCAGCGCGTAGAGCAGATCGCGGACGGTGCAGAGCTCTCCGGGATAGAACCCGGCGCAGGAGGCGGCATTGAAATGCGCGGTGTCGAGCACCTCCTGCTGCATCTCCGTGATGCTGTCGAGCTGTGCCGTGCCGCAGAGCTCGAGATAGGTCACCATCGTCATGATCTTTGTCAGCGACGCGGGATAGATCGGCTCGTCCTCTGCCCTTGCGGCGATCAGCGCAGCGCTGCCGTCTTGGCTGAGCCGGATCAGCGCGGCATTGTGTGCGAGCACAAGGGTCTCGTCCGCAAGCGTAACGGTCTCGGTCGTGCGGGTCGCCGCCTGCGGATAGCGTGTTGTCGTGGTCGTTTCAGTCGTCGTGACCGCGGTTGTCGTCTCACTGACGGATGCCGCACGTTCAGCGGCGTGCATCTGCTGCAGTGACTTATGAAAGCTGACAGCAGCGACCACTGCCATGACGCAGACAAGGAGCACGCAGAAGGCGATTACGGCGCGGTGCAGTGCAGAGCGGCGCGGCTTTTGGTCAGACATGCGGCTCCCTCCTTTTCAGATGAACTCAGCCCTCGGGCAGGTCGGAGCCGGACAGATCGTCTGTCCCGGGGATGAAGGGCTCGGGGACTGTCTCAGCCGGCACATCGGGAACGGCAGCAGCCGCTTCGGGCGCAGCGGGCGTCAGGCGCTTGCCGCAGTAGATGCAGAATTCTGCCTCCGCGGGAATGCGCTTGCCGCAGTAGATGCAGTGCTTTTCAGCTGCGGATGCAGCAGCGGAGCCGCCGCGGGAGGGCGTCGCCTTGACCGGGCGCTGCCTTGCCGGGCGCAGACTGCGCTGCAGCAGAAGCTGATAGATAATGAGCAGCACGCAGCCCGCAGAGATGCCGAGCATCGCGCTGAGCCAGTAGGGCATCCGGATGGCCTTCCACACCGGCAGCAGCCCGACGACGCCGTCCTTCGCGAACATCGCGCCGATGCCGAACACCGCACAGAGCACGAAGGTGACCGTGCTGGGGATCAGAATGGTCTTGCCCATTGCGGAGAGGGCGCTCGCGGCGTCCTTACCGCTGTTTCTGCGCACGACTGCCCAGCGCCAGAGCAGGAGCGCGAGCAGAATGACATCGAGCACATAGCGCCACCCGCTGACACGGAACCGCGCGAGCGCACGGAGTGCCGGGGAGCCGTACAGCGACTGGAATGTCTTGTTGAGCGAGGCGAGCGGACCCTCAAGATTCTGCCGCAGCTCGACCTTGTCGCTGTCGTCGATCACGAGCATGCAGCTGCGGTAGAGCTGTGCCTCATGTGATTCGAGCAGCCCGATGACCTCATCCGCGGAGACCTGCATCACGGTATCGGAATCGCCGCGCAGCAGATCGCCCCAGATCCCGAGCTTGTCTGCGACGAAGCCGGGGATCTCCATGCAGTCGACCGCCTCCGCGCAGTCCTCGGTCAGAACGGCGTCGTCATTCACATATTCCGTGCGGATGTACTCGGCGACGTTCTTGCCCTCACCGGGGATATTGACGTCGGAGAGCTTGATTTCGCTGCGCAGGGCGTTGGTCAGCCGCTTATATCTGAGCTGATGCCGAACAAATGCGGTGGTCGTCATGCAGAGCAGCAAAAACAGCGCGGCGATGCAGCAGAGCGTCCCGTGCAGGATGCGGTAGCCCGCAGAGCGCGAACGCTGTTTGCCGCAGCTCGGGCAGACGCCGTCGCTGTTGAATTCAGCGCCGCATGTGCATGTGGTCATTTTAGCCATGTGAAAGAACTCCTTTTTCTTCTCCCCGTCAGAGCGGGGGTGCACTGAAGCAGGGCACAGCCTGCAATCTCTACTATTATACACAAGAAAAATGAAGTTGTCAAGCGTCATTCGCCGCATTTGCACGGCTTCGGCGGCACAGGTTCAGGGCGAAATCCCGTGCAGAATTGTGTAGAATCCACACATATAAATTAAATGCGCAATGCGGCGGGATGCGTCACGCTTTCCCCGCCCGCGCCGCTTGACGGAAGCGCGGTTTTTGAGTATAATAGGAGCAATCGGATATCTTACCGGAGAGGAGGAAGCGCCGTTGGCATCGCTCTACGAACCGATCGGACAGCTTAAGGGCGTCGCGGAGAAGCGCGCCAAGCTCTATCACAGGCTCGGCATCGACACGCCCTATGACCTGCTGCATCATTTTCCGCGCAGCTATATTGATTTCACCGCACCGGTGCGCATTGCCGATGCGGAGAACGGCTCTGCATGTGCGCTGCGCGTGAGGGTCGTGCAGAAGCTCTCGCCGTCCTTTGTACGCAAGGGCTTTTCGCTCTTCCGCGTCGTCGTCACCGACGGCGAAAACGACCTGACCCTCGTGTTTTTCAATACGCCCTACACCTACCAGGCGATGAAGGCGGGCGAGGAATATTTCGTATACGGAAAGGTGACCGGCGGCTTCACCCGGCGCGAGATGCATTCCCCGCAGACCCAGCGCTGTGCGGATGCGATGCTGCTCCAGCCGGTCTATCCGCAGACGGTCGGGCTCACCAGTGCAATGATCCGCACGAATGTCGCCGCATCGCTCGCGATTCTTGACGAAGCGCCGATCGAGACCCTGCCGCCCGGGCTCCTGCGCGCCTATCAGCTCATGGGTCTGACCGAGGCGCTGCACGCAGTGCACCGCCCGGAATCGCAGGCACAGCTCGATGCCGCAAGGCACCGGCTCGCATTTGAGGAGCTGCTGCAGTTCCAGATCGGCACGCTGATGCTGCGCCACCGCTCCGGCGCCTCCTCGGCGCCTGCCATGTCGCCCGATACCGATCTGTCCGCGTTCTATCAGTCGCTGCCCTTCACGCTGACCGGCGCGCAGCGGCACGCGGTCGAGGTCATCACGCGCGACCTCTGCGATGCCAGACCGATGAACCGGCTGCTGCAGGGCGACGTCGGCAGCGGCAAAACCGCCGTTGCGGCTGCCGCGGCAGCATTTGCAGCGAAGAACGGCTTCCAGACCGTTCTGATGGCGCCGACCGAGATCCTCGCACAGCAGCACATGCAGACGATGACGGAATTTCTCGCGCCGATCGGCATCGAGCCGGTGCTGCTGACGGGCTCGACGAAGGCGAAGGAGAAGCGCATCATCAAGGCGGCGATCGCGGACGGCAGCGCAAAGGTCGTCGTCGGCACGCATGCCGTGATCCAGAAGGACACCGAATTCCGGTCGCTCGGTCTGGTCATCACCGACGAACAGCACCGCTTCGGCGTCGCACAGCGCGCAGCCCTTGCCGAAAAGGGCGGGTCGCCGCACAAGCTGGTCATGTCCGCGACGCCGATCCCGCGCACGCTCGCGCTGATTATCTACGGCGATCTCGAGATCACGGTGCTCGACGAAATGCCGCGCGGGCGTCTGCCGATCCAGACCTTTGCGGTCACCGGTGGCTACCGGGAGCGCGCGTTCGGCTTTATCCGGCAGCATCTCGACGCGGGCGAGCAGGCATATCTGGTCTGCCCGATGATCGAGGAATCCGACCAGCTCGAAAATGTGCAGGCTGCCGAAAGCTACGCAGAATCGCTGAAATCGGGCGCATTTTCAGCATACCGCGTCGGGCTGCTCCACGGCAAAATGAAGCCGCAGGAGAAGGAGGCGGTCATGGCGGCGATGAAGGCGCACGAGGTCGACCTGCTCGTATGCACGACCGTGGTAGAGGTCGGCGTCGATGTGCCCAACGCAACGGTCATCCTCATCGAAAACGCCGACCGCTTCGGTCTGGCGCAGCTGCATCAGCTCCGCGGGCGCGTCGGGCGGGGGCGCGTGCAGAGCTACTGCATCCTCGTGACCGATTCGCGCAGTGAGGAGGCGAGAGAGCGCCTCAAGATCATGAGCCGCACAGTCAGCGGCTTTGCGATCGCCGAGGAGGACCTGCGCCTGCGCGGTCCGGGCGATTTCTTCGGGCACGCACAGCACGGCATGCCGCCGCTCATGCAGGCGGCAATGGCGAGCAATATGCCGCTGGTCTCCGAAACGCAGGAGGCGGCAAGGCGTCTGCTGCGTGAGGACCCCGAGCTGCGCAATCCGCAGATGCAGCCGCTGCGCACGGCGGTGCTGCAGCTCTTTGCGAAGAATGGCGAGAACGGCTTGAATTGACCGCGGCGCTTTGTTGATATTGCACAGATGGGGCAGATATCTCGGAGCAATCATGCGCAGATTGCCAAATTTGCAGAAAAACAGGATTTTCGCTTGACATTTGCCGGGAAAAGGAGTATAATAACAAAGTCGCCTGACGAAACAACGGTTCAAAGGGCGAGAATGAGGAGCAATGGCCTGGTAGTTCAGTTGGTTTAGAACGCCGCCCTGTCACGGCGGAGGTCGTGGGTTCGAGCCCCATCCAGGTCGTCATTCTTCTTATTTGCCTCTTTAGCTCAGTTGGTAGAGCAGGGGACTGAAAATCCCCGTGTCGTTGGTTCGATTCCGACAGGAGGCACTGTGCGGATTTAGCTCATCTGGTAGAGCGCCACCTTGCCAAGGTGGAGGTAGCGGGTTCGAGCCCCGTAATCCGCTTTCTGCGTTCTGGAAATATCCTTAACGCGACTGAAATCCCCGGACGTGCCTGTCCGGGGATTTTCTATTGTATAAAAATGTGCGGCAGGGGAGCACTGCGAGCTGCCCGGAACCGGAAGGCTCCGCTCCTCATTCCTCACTGCTCACTTCTAACCGGATTTCCTGCCTGCCGCCTTTCATTTCTCATTTCACCGTGTCGCCGTGCGGAAAAACGGCTTTGTGCCCGCCGCGGAGATGACCGTTTCCAGCGAGGGTGCGGCTTCTTTGAGGATGCCCGCGAACAGCTCCGTGACGATGACCTCTGTCTCGAAATGTCCGCAGTCAAAGAGCGTGAAGCCGCGGTTCTGCGCCTCAGCCCAGACGCTGTGCTTGCAGTCGCCGGTGATGAGTACGTCCGCGCCCGCCGCGATCGCATCGCCGATCAGGTCGCCGCCGCTGCCCGTGCACCAAGCGATTTTTCGGATGCAGTCCGCATGCTCGCCCGGATAATACCGCAGAGAACGGCATGCAAACGCCCGCACGAGCGCCTCTGCGAGCGCTTCGGCACCGACCGGTGCTGTGAGCTGTGCCGCTCGCCCGAGCGTGCGGTCCCCGGGGAGCAGTGCAAGCGGCTCTGTGTCGCCGAACGGCAAAGCCCTGCGCAGGACTGCGCCGAAATGATCGTTGAGCCCGCCCTGCGCGATGTCGAGATTCGTGTGGGCACAGATTGCCGCGATATTGTGCTGCACCAGATGCCAGACCGGATGCGCCGGCGACACCGACCGCAGCGGGTCCCAGATGACCGGGTGATGCGCGAGAATGAGGTCTGCGCCGACGGAGACCGCCTCCTGCACGACCGGTGCCGTGATATCGAGCGTGAGCAGCACGCGGCTGACCTCCGCCTGCGGGTCGCCGACGAGCAGCCCGGCGCGGTCATAGCTCTCCTGCAATGAAAACGGCGCAAATGCGTCGATGATATTGTAGATATCCTGTACGTTCATATATTTTCTCCTGCCATCCATGCGTTGATCTGACGGATCAGCCCGCGCACCTGTGCGGCGGCTTCGGTCTGTCCGGCATCGTCGAGCCCGTGGGCTCTGGTGTGCAGCCTGTCCATCACGCTCGCGAGATAGACGCGCGTGAGCGGGTCGGTGCGCCGCAGCCAGCCGATATACGAGGCTGCCTCCGTGAGCGTCTTTGCTTCGCCGGTGTACTGCACCTGCATCACCGTATAAAGGTGCGTGTCCTTGACTGCGATCTCCTTTTTCACGGAGAAGCCGTTCTCCGCGAGCCATGCGCGCAGCACCTCCGCCTTGGACATCGGCTGCAGCACGGTGTTGATGCCGTTTCTGAGAAATGCCGCCTTCGGTGCGGCGAGGATATCGCGGATGGATTCGCCGCCGAGCCCGGCGATCACGACGTCGGTGATGCCCTTCACGTCGACCTTGTCAAAGCCGTCGGAGAGCACCAGCGTGATCTGCTTGCCGACGCCGTAGCGCCTGAGCGTGCCCTTGGCGCTTTCGAGCGGTCCCTCCTTGATATCGGTTGCGATCGCGCGGGAGCACCTGCCCGCGGTGACCAGATAGACCGGCAGAAATGCGTGGTCGGTGCCGATATCGCAGACAGTGCTGCCCGTGACCATCGAAGCGCAGGCGAGCAGGCGGGGGGAGAGCGGGATCATGCGGCGATCCCTCCTTTCAGATATGAATGATATCTTAATTATATCACAGGTGCTTGAAATTTGCAACCGGTTTTGGTATAATAGTTCTGTATGCAGCCTGAACGCTGAAATCAAGGAGGCTATATGAAAAAAGGACTGAAAATCGGCATCGGCGCGCTGCTGCTGGCAGCATTTGCAGGCGGTGCGGTGTTTGCGCTGGTCAATAATGCGCGGACAGCGCGAATTCTGGAGGTCATGGACGGCGGGGAAGGGACAGTATCAGATGCAGAAAGGGATTTTCTTGACATGAACGGCGACGGCGAGATCACGTTGAGCGACTGGGTGCGCGCAAAGCTCGATGCCATTCTGCACAAAGGCGCCGGGCAGAAGCTGTTTTACGCGCCGACGGAGGCAAAGCGGCTCGGGCGCACCGCATATCACGAAAGCACCGGAACGCTCTGGTGCTCGCTCTCGGGCAGCGGCATCGATTTCCGCGCATTCGGCGAAAGCTGCGTGCTGACGCTGGTCGGCGATTCCAACTGCAAGGGCGGCACGGTCTCGGCGCCGCGCTATGCGGTCTACGCGGATGAACAGCTGATCGAGGATGCCCAGCTGACCGAGGAGCGCCGGCAGATCACCGTGCCGCTCAGCAGCTCGGGCACGCATATCCGGCTGATCAAGCTCTCGGAATCGGCAAGCTCGTCGCTGGGGATCCAGTCGATCTGCATGACGGGCGACCCTGCCCGGCTGGATGTGCCGAGCCTAATTGCCGCAGAGCCCGCAAAAGCGCACCTGATCGAGTTCATCGGCGATTCGATCACCTGCGGCTACGGCGTCGACGGCGTGTTCGGCACCGACACCTTCAAAACGCAGAATGAGAATGTGACCAAGACCTACGCCTATTTCACGGCGCAGAATCTCGACGCGGACTACAGCATGGTTTCCTACAGCGGGCACGGCATCATCTCGGGCTATACCTCGCAGGGCAAGCTCAACGGCACGCAGCTTGTACCGAAATTCTACGCGCAGGTCGGGCACAACTCCGCGCTGCTGGAGGAGACGCACCGGATTCAGGAGGATATCTGGGATTTTGCCGTGCAGCCCGATCTCATCGTCATCAACCTCGGCACGAACGATGCCTCATACACCGGAAACGATGCGTCGCTGCAAAAGGAGTTTGCTGCGAAATATACGGAGTTTCTCAAAAAGGTGCGCGGGAAGAACCCGGACGCACCGATCCTCTGCACGCTCGGCATCATGGGCGGCACGCTCTGCGACGCGATCGACCTTGCGGTATCGGATTACACCGCGCAGACCGGCGACAGCAATGTCCGCACGATGCGCTTTGACCAGCAGGACACCGATGCGGACGGCGTCGCGGTCGACTGGCACCCCTCGGAGGCGACCCACAGAAAGGCTGCCGACAAGCTGACCGCAGAGATTCGCGCATGGCTCAACTGGTAAGCGAAAGGAGCAGACAATGACTGAATTATACCCGGTCGCACAGCTCGAGGCAAGGCTGCAGCGCGGCGCCTGTGACGCGGAGCTCTCGCAGCTTTACGGGCTGACGGGCGATGCGCTCGCACCGTTCCGCGCACGCATTTCGGCGGCGCTGCACCGCTTCTGCGAGATATACGGAGAGCAGCCTGTCTGCGTGTTCTCCGTGCCCGGGCGCACCGAGCTCGGCGGCAATCACACCGACCATGAGCACGGCTGTGTGCTGGCGGGCAGCATCGGGCTCGATATCCTCGCCGTCGCGGCACCGACCGATGACGGCATCATCCGCGTGCAGTCCGAGGGTTATCCGGAGGACCGCATTGTGTGCGGCGAGACTGCCCCCCGCGCCGGCGAGACCGGCACCTCGGCTTCGCTGATCCGCGGGACGGCTGCGCATTTTGCCGCAGACGGCTTTCCGGTCGGCGGCTTCTGTGCCTACACGGTCTCCGATGTGCCCAAGGGCGGCGGGCTGTCGTCCTCGGCGGCGTTCGAGGTCATGATCGGCACGGTCTGCAATGCGTTCTATGCGGACGGGCGCTATTCTCCCGTGCAGCTCGCAATGATCGCGCAGGAGGCGGAGAACCGCTATTTCGGCAAGCCCTGCGGTCTGATGGACCAGATGGCGTGTGCGGTCGGGTCAGTCGTGATGATCGACTTTGCAAAGCCCGGCGCACCGCAATTTGAGACTGTGACACTCGATCTCGCGGCGCACGGCTACCGGCTCTGCCTGATCAACTCGGGCGCCGACCACGCCGACCTGACCGACGAATATGCGGCAGTGCCCGGCGAGATGCAGGCAGTCGCGCGGCTGCTCGGCGCAGAGACCCTCGGCGGGACGAAGGAATCGGAATTCTGGGCAAGGCTGCCCGAGATCCGGCGGGTCTGCGGTGACAGAGCTGCCCTGCGCGCCTATCACTTCTACCGCGAGACGCTGAGACCTGCGGAGATGTACCGTGCCCTGAAATCGGGCGATTTTGCGCGCTATCTGCAGCTCGTGAACGAATCGGGGCGCTCCTCGGCGCTCTGGCTGCAAAATATATATCCGGCAGGCAGTGTGAAGCAGCAGGCGCTGGCGGCGGTGCTGGCATTCTGCGAGGCAAGGCTCGGCGACCGCGGCGCTTACCGCGTCCACGGCGGCGGCTTTGCGGGCATGGTGCAGGTCTATCTGCCGGAATCGGAGCATGCGGCATTTGTCGCAGAGGTAGAGCGGCTCTTCGGCAAGGGCGCCTGCATGGATGTGCGTCTGCGCGGCTGCGGCGCTGCGGTGCTCTTTGGAGAAAAGGAGGCGGCGTCATGCTGCTGAAGCTGCTGAAGGAACAGATCACCGGAAAGCGCGTGCTGCTGCTCGGCTTCGGGCGCGAGGGCAGAGCGGTCTGCCGCAGGGTGCTCGAGGTCGGGGGCTTTGCGGCGCTCGGCATCGCAGATATGAACCCGGTCTCCGGCGCGCCGGAGCAGGCGGTGCTGCACATCGGCGACCGCTATCAGGACGCGATGGCAGATTACGACCTCGTGTTCAAAAGCCCCGGCATCGTGCTGACAGAGGGGCATAAGCCCGGGCAGCTCTCCTGCCGCGTTACGTCGCTGACAGAGCTGTTTCTCTCGGCATACCGCGAGCAGTGCATCGGCATCACCGGCACAAAGGGCAAATCGACGACCTCCTCGCTGCTGTATCATGTATTGCAGACAGCGGGTGTGCCGTCGGTGCTCGGCGGTAATATCGGTATCCCGACCGCGGAGCTCTATGAGCAGATCACGCCGGAAACCGTGATCGTGCTCGAGATCGGCGTGCACCAGCTCGAATACAACACGGTCTCGCCGAAAACGGCGGTGTTCCTCAATCTCTACGAGGAGCATCTCGACCACTACGGCACCTTTGCCTATTACGCCTACTGCAAGGAGAACATCTACCGCAACCAGCGCGCGGGCGACCTGCTGATCTGCGGGCAGAAGGGGCTCCCCGAACCGGGAGACTGCAAAGCGGAGGTGCTCCGGCTCGCGATGGAGGACGAATCGGCAGATATCACGCTGCTTGACGGCAATACGGCGGTATTCCGCGGCGAACGCCTGCGTCTGCCCGATGAAATGGCACTGACGGGCGTCCACAACCGCTATAACTGCGCGGTCGTGTTCGCGCTGGCGCGGCGGCTCGGTGTCTCTGCGGAGGATATCTTCCGCGGCATTGCGACCTTTCAGCCGCTGCCGCACCGGCTTTCCCCGATCGGCACATTCGGCGGCATCCGCTGGGTCGACGACTCGATCTCGACCGCCTGTGAGACCTGCATTCAGGCGCTCACAGCCCTGCCCGACACCGACACCGTGCTGATCGGCGGCATGGACAGGGGCATCAGCTATGTGCCGCTGCTCGAGTTCCTCGTGCAGTGCCCTGTGCCGCACATCGTTCTGATGTCGGATTCGGGAAAGCGCATCATGCAGGAGGCAAGGCAGTATCCCCACTCGCTGACCAGCCGCATGATCTACGCTGCCGACCTGCCCGAAGCGGTCGCGATCGCGAAGCGCGTGACGGCAAGGGGGAAGATCTGCCTGCTGTCGCCCGCGGCGGCAAGCTATAATGTATACAAAAACTTCGAGAAGCGCGGAGAGCACTTCGCGCAGCTCGCTGCTGAACAGAACGGAGACGGAACCGGACTATGAAAACGATTTTTCTTGTGATCCCGTGCTACAACGAGGAGGAGGTGCTCCCGGAGACCTCCCGGCGCCTGCGCGAAAAGCTGCTCTCTCTGCAGGAGAGCGGCGCGATCTCGAAGGATTCCCGCGCAGTGTTCGTTGACGACGGTTCAAAGGACAAAACATGGAAGCTGATCACGGCGCTGCACATCAAATATCCGGATATGTTCGACGGGGTAAAGCTCTCGCGCAACGAGGGGCATCAGAACGCGCTCTTCGCGGGACTGATGCAGGTGAAGGATCACTGCGACGCGGCGATCTCGCTCGACGCCGACCTGCAGGACGACATCAACGCGATCGACGAAATGGTGCAGCAGTTTGAGGCGGGCTTCGATATCGTCTACGGCGTGCGCTCGCAGCGCGAGACCGACACCGCATTCAAGCGCACGACCGCGCGCAGCTTCTATAAGATCATGGAGCTGATGGGCGTCGAGGTCGTCTACGACCACGCGGACTACCGCCTGATGAGCCGCAGAGCGCTCGAGGGGCTCTCGGAATTCGGCGAGGTCAACCTCTTTCTGCGCGGCATCGTGCCGATGATCGGCTACCCCTCGACGAAGGTCTATTACGAGCGGGCGGCGCGCTTTGCGGGCGAGTCGAAATATCCGCTGAAGAAAATGCTCGCCTTCGCGGCAGAGGGCATCACCTCGCTGTCGGTCAAGCCGATCCGCATGATCACCGGGCTCGGCGTGCTGATCTTCGCCGTCAGCATCGTCATGCTGATCTATTTCCTCATCCGCCATCTGACCGGGCACACGGTCGCGGGCTGGACGTCCATCGTGTTTTCGGTCTGGGCGATCGGCGGGCTGCAGCTGCTGGCGATCGGCATCATCGGTGAATATATCGGCAAAATCTACCTCGAGACCAAGAGACGCCCGAAATATCTGATCGACACATGGCTGCATGAGGACGGAGCGCGGACGGAATGAAACGTGTATTTATCAGTCACTGCTCGGACGACATTGCCGTCATGGAGCAGATCAAGCCGACGCTGGATGCGGTGTTCGCGTCGGAGCTTGCGTGGTTCTGCACCTATGACAACAGCATCACCGCCGGAAAGGACCGCGGTCCGGAGATTCGGCAGGAGCTCGCCGCCTGCGATGCGATGATCGCGGTGATCACGGACAGCTATATGCGCAGCGTGATCTGTCTGGCGGAGCTCTCGGCAATGTGGGCAAAGAAGGGCGCGCTGATCCCGATCGTGTTCAACGGCGATGCGGGCAGAGAGATGCTCGAAAAGCTCTACGGCGAGGCGGTCATCGTGGTGAATGCGGATAAGCCCGATGCCGGCAGGATGCTCGCGGATGCGCTCACAAAGCACTTCGGGATCCCCGCGGAGCGTGCTGCACTGGCGCATGGCTGGGTCACTGCCGCACAGAGCAACCCCGATCTGCCGCCCGCCGGGCACAGCCCCCGCCCCTATATCGGGAGCGGAAGCAGCTATGACAGCTTCATCCGCTACTGCGCCTCCTCGGGCATCCGCAGGATCCAGGAGAAGAGCCTTGACACCGAGTACATGCAGAAGCAGCTTGTCGGAAAAAAGGAGGTCTATCTGGTCGGCACGACGCTCAAGGGGCTGCTGCTGAACAATACGGACACGTTTGCAGAGGTTCTGGCTGCAGGCGGCGATCTCTATGTGCTGATCGCGAATCTGCACTCGGATTTCTGCGAGGATGTTGCGGAGATCGAGAGCTTTCCCTCGCAGCAGCCGCCGAACGATCTGTTTTCCTCGCAGCTTCTCACGGAGCAGGAACGGCTCGAGAAGGAATTCGGCACGGTGCGCGGGCAGCTGAGCTCGATCATCCACAAGGCACACCGCGCGCAGCAGCCCGGCAGACAAACGGGGCGTCTCTTCTTCGGCGATGCAGGCACGCTGGTGCGGCAGACCGTGACGGCGGGCATCGATGACGGGCGGAATCTGCTCTGGGCTTGGGTCTCCGTGACCATGCCGCCCAAGCGGGCAGCGAGCGGCACCATGAGCTTTGAGGTCGAAGCCGCCGCGGATGACTTCAACGACAAAAACCGAACGCTCGCGGAGAATATCAAGGATTATGTGCGCGAGATCTGCGGCTATGCCAGACGCCGCGGCACGCTGACCGAGATCACCCCGCAGGGCGTGATTCCGGAGCATTTTCCATATGATACCCCTGCATATATGGCGCATGCACAGCAGGAGTGGGAGAAGGTATACGCCGACGCGGTACAGGACAGCAAACTGCGCAGTCTGCTCAACCCGGACAAGGTGCTGATCGAGGTCGCCGCACAGCACCCGCTCCGCGACGGCAAAACGCCGGATACGGCATTCCGGATGCGGCTGGACAGAGCGGCAGCACTCTACAGGGAACTGTGCGCTGCCGGAAAGACCTGCAGCATCTATGTCCCGGGCAGCCTGCACAACGGCGACAGTGTATCGCTCAGCAGCGCCGGCATCGGATATCTGATGCAGTCCGGCGCCGTAAAGCCGGAGGACATTCTGCCCGAGACGGTCAACGCGCTGTTCAAGGGGAGCGACGGTGTCTACAATTCTGCCGATGAGTGCTTCACGGCGGCGCAGCTCTTCCGGAACGGCGCATTCGGCGCGCTGCACTGTGTCTGCTCTGCCAACCAGATGGTGCGGAAAACGCTGTTTTACTGGCGGTTCGGGGTCGTGCCGCAGATGCACACGGTCCCCGACGACAGCTTTCACAGCAGCCTCTATGAGCTCTTCACGGGCGTGCCGGATGTTCTGCTCAACGATCACGACTGGCAGGACCCGGAATCGCATCATTTCCGCCGGACCCATGCGGAGCGGATGCCGGGCTTTCAGGAGAAAACGTAATTTTTTGCCGCAGCATATTGACAAAACGCGCAGGATATAGTACAATGAATATGTATGGAATCTCAGGGATAGGGGCAGTGCGCTCTTTTGTCTGTTTTCCGCAATGCTATGAAAAGGCGGTTATGCAATGAGTATATTTGACAGGATCTTCGGCTCCTACAGTGAAAAGGAGCTCGCGAAAATCGAACCGATCAAGAAGAAGGTGCTTGATCTCGACGAGGAGTATCAGGGGCTTTCCGATGCCGCACTGAAGGCAAAGACGGGCGAGTTCCGCGAGCGCCTTGCAAAGGGCGAAACGCTCGACGACATCATGCCCGAGGCGCTCGCCACTGTGCGTGAGGCAGCCGACCGCATCCTCGGCAAGAAGCCCTTCCCCGTGCAGATCATCGGCGCGATCGTGCTCCATCAGGGGCGCATCGCCGAAATGCGCACAGGTGAAGGTAAAACGCTGGTCGCGTGCGTCGCGTCCTATGTCAACGGTCTGACCGGCGACGGCGTGCATGTCGTCACGGTCAACGATTACCTCGCAAAGACCCAGTCCGACGAAATGGGCAAGGTGCTGCGCTTCCTCGGGCTCACGGTCGGCTGCATCATCCACGACCTGAACAACGATCAGCGCCGCGCGGCATATGCCTGCGACGTCACCTACGGCACCAACAACGAAATGGGCTTTGACTATCTGCGCGACAACATGGTCATCTATAAGAAGGACCGCGTGCAGAGAGCCCCGAATTTCGCGATCGTCGACGAGGTGGACTCCATTCTCATCGACGAGGCGAGAACCCCGCTGATTATCTCCGGCCGCGGCGACAAGTCCACAGACCTCTACGTCGAGGCGGATAAGCTCGCCCGCACGCTGACCCCGGTCACCATCGTCGAGATGGATGACAAGGAGGATCAGGACGAGACCTTCGAGGACGCCGACTACATCGTCGACGAGAAGGCAAAGACCGCGACGATCACCCGCCGCGGCGTCGAGAAGGCGGAGAATTATTTCCGCAAAACCGGGCATCTCAAGGAGGGCACGAGCCTCATGGATGCCGAAAACATGACGCTGCTGCACCACGTCAATCAGGCGATCAAGGCACACGGCATCATGCACCTCGACACCGACTATGTCGTCAAGGACGACGAGATCATCATCGTCGACGAGAACACCGGACGCATGATGATGGGCAGACGCTACAATGACGGTCTGCATCAGGCAATCGAGGCGAAGGAGGGCGTGAAGGTCAAGCACGAGTCCAAGACCCTCGCGACCATCACCTTCCAGAATTATTTCCGTCTCTACAAGAAGCTCTCCGGCATGACCGGTACGGCAATGACCGAGGAGGACGAGTTCCGCGAGATCTATAAGCTCGACGTCATCTCGATCCCGACGAACCGCCCGGTCATCCGCATCGACCAGCCAGACCTCATCTACCGCACCGAAAAGGCGAAGTATGCCGCGATCATCGACCAGATCATCGCCTGCCACGAAAAGGGGCAGCCTGTGCTGGTCGGCACGGTCTCAATCGATAAGTCCGAGCGCCTCTCCGACATGCTCCGGCGCCGCGGCATCAAGCACGAGGTGCTGAACGCGAAGTATCACGCGAAGGAAGCGGAGATCGTCGCACAGGCGGGCAAGCTCGGCGCGGTCACGATCGCGACGAACATGGCAGGACGCGGTACCGATATCATGCTCGGCGGTAATGCCGAATTCCTCGCGAAAGCCGAAATGCGCAAGCGCGAGATTCCCGAGGAGATCATCACCGAGGCGGTGGGCTATGCCGACACCGACGATGAGGAAATCCTCGCAGCGAGAACGCTCTACAGAGAGCTCTACGACAAATTCAACGCCGAGGTCAAAGAGAAGGCAGTCGCCGTCAAGGAGGCGGGCGGTCTCTACATTCTCGGCACCGAGCGCCACGAGTCCCGCCGCATCGACAACCAGCTCCGCGGCCGTTCCGGACGTCAGGGCGACGAGGGCGAGAGCCGCTTCTTCCTCTCCATCGAGGACGACCTCATGCGCATTTTCGCGGGCGACCGCCTCGAGAACATGATGGCGCGCTTCAATCTGCCCGAGGATCAGCCGATCGAGAGCAAGATGATGTCGAAGGTCATCGAGTCCTGCCAGAAGAAGGTCGAGGGCATGCACTTTGCGACCAGAAAGAACGTCCTCAACTACGACGACGTCATGAACGCGCAGAGAGAGATCATCTACGATCAGCGCGCACAGGTGCTCGACGGCAAGGACCTCCACGCCTACATTCTCGACATGATCCGCGAGCTGATCCGCGTCACCGTCATGCAGTATCTCGCAGACGACTCTGACAAGGCGAACTGGAATCTGGTCGGTCTGCGCGAGTATTTCATGAACTGGATCACTGTCCCGGAGGATTTCGACTGGGATGAGGAGAAGATCAACAAGACCGAGCGCGACGATATCATCAAGATGCTGACCGACCGCACGATCATTATTTACGAGAACCGCGAGACACAGCTCGGTCACGACCGGCTCCGCGAATTGGAGCGCGTGATTTTGCTCAGCGTCGTCGACAACAAGTGGATGGCGCATATCGACGACATGGACGAGCTCAAGCGCGGCATGGGTCTCAGAGGCTATGCGCAGAAGAACCCGGTCGTCGAGTACCGCTATGAGGGCTTCGAGATGTTCGACGCGATGGTCGACGCGATCCGCGAGGAGACCGTTCGCCGGCTGCTGACCGTGCAGATTCGCCCGGATCAGGAGCTTCAGCGCGAGCAGGTCGCAAAGCCCGATGCGCCGAATGCGGGCGCCGGTGACGGCAGCTTCCGCGCGCAGGCGACCGCGCCGAAGAAGGTCCGCCCGAACGATCCGTGCCCCTGCGGCAGCGGCAAGAAATACAAGTTCTGCCACGGGATGCAGCGGTCATGAGCGAACGGCTGAATGTGATGGCAGCCGCCGTCAGAACGGAGCTGGAGACCCACATCCTGCCGTTCTGGCGCGGGCTGCTGGATGAACGCGGCGGCTTCTACGGGCAGATGACCCGCGATCTGCGGATTCACCCGGATGCCCCGAAGGGGATTATCCTCCACGCGCGCATTCTGTGGTCGTTTTCATCTGCATGCGGCGACTGCGCCGAGGCGAGACAGGCATTTCAGTTTCTGCAGCAGGCATGGGACACCGAGCACGGCGGCTTTTACTGGTCGCTGACGGCAGACCTGAAGCCCTTTGAGACCGACAAATACGCCTATGCGAACGCCTTCTGCATCTACGGACTCTGCGCCTATGCGAGAGCTTCGGGCGACAAAGCGGCGCTCTCGCTCGCGACGGAAGCCTTCCGCTGCATCGAGACGCATTTTGCGCAGGAGAACGGCTATATCGAGGCGTTCCGGTCCGACTGGTCGCCGCTGGAGAACGATCATCTCTCCGAGCATGATCTGCATGCGGCAAAAACCATGAACACGACGCTGCATCTGATCGAAGCCTATACAGAGCTCTGGGCGCTGACCCGGGAGCCGGCAGTCGGGCAGGCACTCCGTGCGCTGCTGCTGCTGACCGCCGATACGGTCTACAACCCCGAAAGGGAGCGCCTTGAGGTATTCTTTGATGAGCAGATGCGTCCGATCGGCGATCTGCACTCCTACGGGCACGACATCGAGGCGAGCTGGCTGCTCGACCGCGCCTGTGCCTGTCTCGGCGATGATGCGCTGACTGCGAGATTCCGTCAGATCAATCTGCGGCTTGCGGCGCATGTGTACAATGCCGCCTTTCACGACGGCGCACTCTTTAACGAGTGCTTTGCGGGCGAGGATGACAAGACCCGCGTCTGGTGGGTGCAGGCTGAGGGCGTGATCGGCTTTCTCAACGCTGCACGTTCCGCTGAGGAGCAGGGCGACCGCGAAGCCGCAGCGCGGTATACCGCAGCCTCTGCCGATCTGTGGGACTATATTGAACGGTATCAGATCGACCGCCGCGCAGGCGGGGAGTGGTTCGCCGAAACAGATACAAGTGGCGGGCCGCAGAGCGATTTTGATATGGCGGGTCCGTGGAAATGCCCCTATCACAACACGAGAATGTGTTTAGAGGTCATGCAGCGGGTCGCCGGAACAGCACACTGATATTGGGGTAATCATTATTACAAAGGGAGGATTTCTGGAAATGAAACATCACAACATGCTCAAAGCATTGCTCTGCGTCAGCCTTTCCGTGCTGACGGCAAGCGGTGCGCCGCTGACTGCATTCGCATCCGCGGGTGAGGACCCGGGTAAGGTGGAGGATTCTCAAAAGACCTTCCCCGATCCCGACAGCTTCTCCTACGACGATGTGGAGGTCAACTTCGCCAAGGGCATCCAGTACACGCTGACCTTCTACGATGCCAACAAGTGCGGCAAGCGCACCGGCGTGCTCGAGTGGCGCGGCGACTGCCACATGGAGGACGCGGCGATCCCGCTCAAGCAGTACGGCGCGGACTTCAAGGGCATCAATCTGCCGAATTCGTGGATCGAGGAGCACAGAGACGAGCTCGACCCGGACGGCGACGGCTGTCTCGACTGCGAGGGCGGCATGCACGACGCGGGCGACCACGTCAAATTCGGTCTGCCCGGCACCTATGCGGCATCGACGCTCGGCTGGGGCTACTACGAATTCCGCGAGGCATACGAGAAAACCGGCAATGCGGAGCACATGGAGAATATCCTGCATGCCTTCTGCGATTTCTACCTCAAGGCGCTCTATTACGATAAGGACGGCAAGCTGCTTGCCTATGTCTATCAGGTCGGCGAGGGCAACATCGACCACAACTACTGGATCTGCCCTGATCTGCAGGGCGAGCACATGCTCGACTTCGCAAGACCCGCATATCTCTGCACCGAGAAAAACGTGTTCAAGGGCGGCGACGAGGTCGGCGCGGCAGAGTCGAAGATCGACGATCCGGAATCGAACGAGGCAAAGGCAAAGGCGAAGCAGACCGATTCCCGCGCATCGGATATGTGCGCCGGTGCGGCAGCGGCTTTGGCGGTCAGCTACCTGAATTTCAAGGACACCGACCTTGAGTATGCGAAGAAATGCCTCAAGGGCGCACAGGACCTCTATGAGATGGCAGTCGCGTCCCACGAGGAGGGCGAGGACAACAAGGTCCTGACCCGCGGCTACGACGGCGGCTTCTATGAGTCGAGCTATGATTTCGATGAGCTTTCGTGGGCGGCAGTCTGGCTCTATTACTGCGCATGCGACGGCGATATCTCCGTGCGCAACGAGGAAGCCTACGAGCACTACATCATCCCGATCATCGCGGTCGATGAGTCCGTTGAGTTCGACAACGGCGGTCACCCCTATGTCGGCTACATAAAGCGCATCATCAAGGACACCAACAACTGCTGGAACAACATCTGGGTGCACTGCTGGGATACCGTCTGGGGCGGCGTGTTCGCGAAGCTCGCACCGGTCACCAACATCGAGCGTGACTGGTACATCTTCCGCTGGAACTGCGAATTCTGGTCGGGCATTACGCATCTCGATCCGGGTCTGGTCGACACGATCTGGAACAAGGAATTTGAGTGGGATACCCAGCCGCAGAAGCCGGAAGCGACCGACTATCTGAAGAAGACGCCGGCTGGCTTCTCCATGCTGAATGAGTACGGCTCCGCGCGCTACAACACCGCAGCAGAGCTCTGCTGCCTTGTCTACGCGAAGGAAGCTCTGGGTCACGAAAAGGCGAACGACCCGAAGCGCTTTGCGGAGTGGGCAAAGGGTCAGATGGAATACATCATGGGCAAGAACCCGATGAACCGTCCGTACATCGTCGGCTGGTCGCCGACCGCCGCATCGCATCCGCATCACCGTGCGGCACACGGCTCGAAGGATCTCAATATGGATCACCCGGCAGATCAGGTGCATATCCTCTGGGGCGCGCTGGTCGGCGGTCCCGATGCCGGTGACTGGCACCGTGATATCACGAAGGACTATGTCTACAATGAGGTCGCTGTCGACTACAACGCCGGCATTGTCGGCGCATGCGCAGGTCTCTACTACTTCTACGGCACCGAGGATATGAAGTCGCAGGAGAACTTCCCGCCTCCGGAGTCGAGCTACAAGACCGAGGAGGAGCTCCGCGAATTCGTTCTGACCGCAGCCGTCGGACAGGACAACGACCGCTGCACGCAGGTGCTGATCGCGTTTACCAATGAGACGCTCCTGCCGCCGCGCTACCTCAACGAGGTCAAGATCCGCTATTATTTCAGCATCGAGGAGCTGCTCAAATACGGGCAGACGCTCGACGACATCAACGTCGAAATGCAGTATGACAAAATGGCAGCCAACTCGCAGAACAAGTATGAGGTCAAGACAGAGCTGGTGCAGTACACCGACAAGGGCGACTGCTATCTCGAGCTGACATGGCCGGACTTCAAATTCTACGGCGAAATGGACTATCAGTTCGCAATCGTGGCGCCTGTGCAGGCGATCATCGAGGGCGGAAAGGATGACGGTCAGGACCTCTACACGACGGTCTGGGATTCGTCCAACGACTACAGCCGCGACGGCATGGTCTCCGAGGAGGAGCTCGGCAAATCGCTGAACGAGTGCCCGGAGGAGTGCCAGAGCATCGTCATGTATGTGGACGGCGAGCATGTCTGGGGCACGCCGCCTGCCGGTGCACCGGATGCAGTGGATGAGCCGAATGAGGTGACGAAGCTGACATGGGGCGATGTCGACTGCAATACGACGGTCAACATCGCGGACGCTGTGCTGCTGGCGCGCTATCTCGCCGAGGACAGTGCGGTCACAGTCTCCGCCGAGGGCAAGGAAAACGCGAATGTCAAGAACGACGAAAATGTCGATTCTGCCGATCTGGCGCTGCTGATCGAGTATCTGGCAGGGCTGGTGAAGTATTCGGATCTCGGCAAATAACAAACGGGACAACGGGGCGCAGACGGTTCAGATATGCGCCCCGTTCCATGCTGATGCAGATACAGCGATGCTTTATTTTGGGGAGGAGCGATTCCAATGCACTTCAGGCGCATGCTGGCAGGCTTCACGGCAGCGGTGCTCTGCACCGTCAATCTCGGCAGCACGGCAGCGTATGCACAGGTCGGCGACGGCTCTGCGATCGAGTTCACCGATTTCAGCGATCTCTATCCGGACATGTTTTTGCCCGAGGGACAGGTCGAAAAGGGCGAAATGAGCTACAAAAGCCATGATCTGAACATCAGCATCACGCGGCATGAGTTCGACCGCCTGACCGGCGATCTTGACGAAAACGGCGAGGTCACCGTCACCGATGCGGTGCTGCTGATGCAGTATCAGAACGAGGGCGACGTGCTGCTCTCGAAAACCGCGCAGTTCAATGCCGATATCAACGAGGACAACATGGTCACTGTGCAGGACACGGCGCTGATGCTGCGCTGGCTGAACGGCGAGCTCACCGACGGTCAGTTTTTCATCGAGCACACGCTGGTCTATTTTGTCGTTGATTTCTATGTCCGCAGCATGGAGAATTTCCGTACTGCGTTTGCAAAGGGCGTCTATCACGATCTGAACATGGGCAAGAAGGACGACACGGTCATGAACATGGCGAAGGAGAACAACGCGGTGTTTGCGATCAACGGCGATTTTACATCCTTCCGCAATGACGGCGTGACATGGCACAACGGCATTCTCTACCGCGACAAACGCCGCGTGGAGCTCGCTGTGATCTATGACAGCGGCGAGATGGAGATTCTCACGCACGCGCAGTATACCGCGCTGACCGACGAGCAGAAATCGCATATCTGGCAGACGGTCAATTTCTCGCCGGCACTGCTGATCGACGGCGAATATGCCCCGACGACGCAGCGCGGCAATATCCTCAACCGCCACCCGCGCACCGGCATCGGCTATTTCTCGCCCGGGCATTACTGCTTTGTGCTCGCGGAGGGACGGCAGCCCGGCTATTCCAACGGTGTGCGCGTCTGGGAATTCGCGCAGATCTTCAAGGATCTCGGCTGTATTCACGCCTACAACACCGACGGCGGCGCCAGCTCGGTCATGGCACTCTACGGCGCGCAGGTCAACCATCCGGCGTGGAACGGCAGAGCGACCGACGACATCTTCTATCTGGTCGATTCTGCGGATATCGTGCCCGACACCGCAGCGGAGCAGTGGCTCGCGCAGCAGGAAGCAGCACAGTAAAAAACAGCAGCGGTGTGTTCACGCAACGCACCGCTGTCATTGTAAGGAGCTTCGTTATGATTCCACTTGCAGAGCGGCTTCGCCCTCACAGCCTTGACGAAATGGTCGGACAGCCGCACCTCTTCGGCGCAGGCAAGCCGATGCGGCGCATCATCGAATCGGGCAAAATTCCGAACATGATCTTCTACGGTCCGTCCGGCGTCGGCAAGACCACGCTTGCGCGCATGATCGCCGACCGCACAGACCTCTCCCTGCACAAGCTCAACGGCACCACAGCGTCCGTCGGCGATATCCGCGAGATTCTGCAGGAGAGCGGCTCGCTGTTCGGCGCGAACGGCATCCTGCTCTACCTCGACGAGATCCAGTATCTCAACAAAAAGCAGCAGCAGAGCCTGCTGGAATACATTGAAAATGGCAGCGTCACGCTGATCGCCTCAACGACCGAGAACCCCTATTTCGCCGTGTTCAACGCGATCATCAGCCGCTCGACCGTGTTCGAGTTCAAGCCGGTGACCGCAGAGCAGATGATCCCGGCGATCCGGCGTGCATTCCGGTTCATCGGCGAGGAGCAGGGGGTGACCGTTGAATACGATGACGCTGTCGCTGCGTATATTGCGTCAGGATGCGGGGGAGACGTGCGCAAGGCTGTCAATACGGTCGAGCTCTCCGCGCTCGCAGGAGAGCGCGCAGAGGGCATTCTGCGCGTCTCTCTGGAGACGGCACAGGCATTGACGCAGCGCAGCAACATGCGCTACGACAGGGACGGCGATCAGCATTACGATCTGCTCTCGGCGCTGCACAAATCGGTGCGCGGCTCCGACGAAAACGCCGCACTGCATTACGCGGCGAGACTGATGGAGGCGGGCGATCTGCTGCCGCTGTGCCGCCGGCTGCTCTGCATCGCGAATGAGGACATCGCGCTGGCATATCCGCAGGCGATCCCGATCGTGAAGGCGGCGGTCGATACGGCGCTGCAGCTCGGCATGCCGGAGGCAAGGCTGCCGATCGCGAATGCGGTCATTCTGCTGGCGACCGCGCCGAAATCGAACAGCAGCGTCATGGCGGTCGATGCCGCGATTTCGGATGTGCGCGCAGGGCTCTCGGGCGATTTCCCGCGCTGCCTGCAGAACGTCCATTTTGACGGCGCAGACGCGGCGGTGCGCGGGCAGCATTATCTCTATCCGCACGATTATCCGAATCACTGGGTCCGGCAGCAGTATCTGCCGGATACACTTGCCGGGCGGGTGTATTATCACCCCGGTGACAACCGCACCGAGCAGGCTGCGCGCGAATATTGGGCGAAAATCAAAAAGTGAAAAGAAAGATCCTTATGCGAATTATCTCCCTGTATGAAAACAGATGTTAGGTAGGGATAGGAAGTCCGGTCAGGAGTGAGGCGTTGTTCCGCCATTTTCATTTCTGCCGTTGATTTGAAGACGCTCTGTGCATGGTGCTTTCGCTCCATTTATAATCCATGCGCGAAGCGCATTCCTTACCTCCTCCCTTCTCCTTCCTCCCTCCTCCCTTCCACCTGAAATATGGATGCTTTTCCGGAATCAGATAAAAAAAGCTGCCGTACCGAAGTACAGCAGCTTTTTTGATGTGCAATCAGAAATCGAAGGAACCGGAGAGATAATCGTCGTTGACGACGTAGTAGACGGTGCCCTCAGCAGCGTTGACATAGACAGCCAGCTCTTTGATATCGTCAACGGAGTTGCCCTTGTTCGCCCAGTCGGTCTTTGCGCGCTCGACGAGCTCGTCGGGGGTTGCGCTCTTCTCGTTGATCTCGACAACGACCTTTGCGGTCAGCTTGACGGTCTTCTTCGCAGCGCGTGCGGGCTTCTCAGCAGCCTTCTTCGCGGTCTTCTTCTCAGCGGTCTTCTTCTCCGCAGGTGCCTTCTCAGCAGCCTTCTTTGCGGTGCGCGGCTTTCTGGTCTTAGCCGGCTTCTCCTCCTTTTCAGGAGCAGGAGCAGCAGTCTCTTCCGCGGGAGCCGCGACAGCGACCTCTTCAACAGTCTTTGCGACAGCTTCCTCAGCTGCAGCCTTCTTGGTTCTCGGCATGATTAAAACCTCCTCAGTTTGGTTCAGTTCTCACTTTTTCTTCTTGGACTTTGCAGCCGGTGCTGCAGCGGGCTCAGGATTCAGTGCATCCTTCAGGGTCTTGCCGACCTTAAAGGAGAGTGCCTTGCAGGGCTTGGTGGTCATCGGCTTGTGGGTGATCGGGTTGATGCACTGCTTGGCAGCACGGTCACGAACCTCGAAGGTACCGAAGCCTGTGATAGAGACCTTCTCGCCTGCGACAAGAGCTTCCTTGATGGCGTCGAGCACCAGGTTCAGAGCCTTGTCAGCCTCTTTCTTGGAGCAGTTCTCCTTTGCAGCGATCGCTGCAACAAGATCGTTCTTTTTCACGGGGTAAACCTCCTAAAATCAAAATCTACAGCTATTATATAACGGAAATACGCACTTTGTCAAACTGTTTTTGATTTTTCGGACTTTTCAATCAGAAAGCAGTCGAATGCATGTGAAAACTTGGCGAATTTTACATACTTTTCGCGGCTTTTCAGAGCATCTTCGCACGCAGTTCTTCGCCTGAGAGCGGGGAAAGATAGGCGGGCGCGATGTCAAAAACGGTCTTGCATCCAAAGGAATTTTCGCGTGCGAGACGCGACACAGCGCGTGCATATGCGATCAGGACGCTGGTGGTAAATTCCGGGTTGGAATCGAGCTTTAAGCTGTATTCGATCAGGTGCTTGTGCTCGCCCTCCGCACCGGTCACACCGCTGCGCATGACAAAGCCGCCGTGCGGAATGCCGCTGTGATCGCGGTTCAGCTCCTCCTGTGAAACGAAGTGCACAGTGGTGTCATATTCGTCAAAATAATTCGGCATGGTTTTGATGTCATGCTCGATCTTCGCCTTGTCAGCGCCCGGCTTTGCGACGACATAGCACTCGCGGGTGTGCTTCTGACGGGTGGTCAGATCGGGCTGCTCGCCTCTGCGGACAGCGTCCATCGCTGCCTTCACCGGAACGGTGTACTGCTTGCCGTCCTGCACGCCCTCGACGCGGCGGATCGCATCGGAGTGCCCCTGACTGACGCCGGTGCCCCAGAAGGTGTAATCCTTGCCGTCCGGCAGAATGCAGTTGCCGTACAGGCGGGCGAGCGAGAACATGCCCGGATCCCAGCCGACAGAGATCATTGCGGTGTGCGCGGATTCCTTCGCGGCGGCGTCGACATTTGCAAAGTGCTCGGGGATGCGTGCATGCGTGTCAAAGCTGTCAACGACATTGAAGAGCTTTGCGAGCTCGGGGGTCTGGCGGGGCAGATCGGTCGCGCTGCCGCCGCAGACGATGACCACGTCAGCATCAGCTGTGTGCTGTGCGAGGTCTGCGTAGGCATAGACCGGAACGCCTTCGGTTCTGGGCGTGACGGAAGCGGGGTCGCGTCGTGTGGCGATAAACGCGAGCTTCATGTCCGGGTTGGAGCGGATCGCGAGCTCAACGCCCTTTCCGAGGTTGCCGTAGCCGACAATGCCGATTCGGGTGATGTTCATACTGAGTTCCTCCTTAGACTAGGTTTGATACCGCTATTATACCGCATTTTCCGCCGCTTGTCAATATTTTCACAAACTTTTTCTTTGATTTTCACTCGAATATACAAAAACGCCTCCGCCCTTGCGGCAGAGGCGTTTATTTCATACATGATACAGAGCATCCGCATCGGTTACCGCATCAATTCTCCGATTATGGAAACAATACCAAGCAGCGCCAGCAGCCCGCCGAATGCGCCGATGAAAATGATTGAACCGACGGAGGGCAGTTCCTCCTTGAGAATCGTCATGCGTGTGCGGGAAAAGGTATTGAGCTCGCTGAGCTTCTGCTGAATGTCGTCCTGCATCGCAGAAACCTGCGGGTCTGCAGTGGGCACGGTCGGAAAATCGGGCTCACGCGGCGTCAGGATCGTCACATCGGTGCGCTTTTTGTATTTGCGTGCTTTGGAGTTGTCGGTCTCGATGTAGTAATCCTGTCCGTTTGCGCGAATCTGCAGCACATAATAGGGATAATTCCTTTGCCCCTTCCAGCCCTTTCGCTTCTCAAAGAACACGACTTCGCCCTGCAGCTCTTCTGCGTCGTTGAGATAGAATTTACGCTTTTTTGAATAGACGTATGCGCCGTAGATGAAAAAGCCGCCAAGCAGTATAATAATAATCATAGCATTTCCTCAAATCAGCCCAAGGTCCTGTTTCCATTTCAGAATGCGCATCACCGAGGCATTGATCTGCGACTCGGAGATTTTGCCGGATTGCACCGCCGTGACGATCGCTGAAACAGAGGTCTTATAGTCGGCGTATGCGACCAGATCGTTTCCGGCGAGCACGGCAGCCACCGCAGGATTGGCACCGCCGGTGAACTGCTTGATCGCGCCCATGCCGAGATCGTCAGAGATGATGACCCCTTGAAATCCGAGCGTCTTGCGCAGCAGATCGTGCACGTTTTTCGAGAGCGATGCGGGGTTTTCCGCGTCCATGCACTTGACGATATTGTGACTGACCATCACCGCGTCCGCGCCCGCCTCGATGCCCGCGATAAACGGCAGTAGATCACCGTTTTCAAAGGCGCTGTAGTCGCGGTTGTCATAGCCCATGCTCTTGTGCGTATCCACACTGCCGCCGTAGCCGGGGAAGTGCTTGAGCGTCGAGCCGAGCCCGTCCTGCTTCATCTCCGTGACGACCTTGCTGATGTATTCCGCGGTCTCCTCCGCCTTCAGCGAGAAGCAGCGGTTATAGATATAATTGCTCGAGCTGAGCGGCACATCGGCGACCGGCGCTAAATTGACATTGACGCCGAGATCGAGCAGAAGCCCCGCCTTTTCCTTGGTGTCGCTGATGACAAGGTCCCAGCCGCCCTGTGCGTAGAGATCGCGCCCGAGCCAGAAGGGGACTGAACGGAGCTTGGAATTGATGCTGACGCGGTTGATGCTGCCGCCCTCCTCATCCGCGGAAATGATCAGCGGAATCGACGCCTTGCTCTGGAAGGAAGCGTTCATGGTGCGGACCTGCGCCTTCGTTTTGCCCTTGAATGGCGCCGCAAAGAGACAGAGCGCCCCGACGCCGTCAGCGGCAGCCTGTCTTGCGGTCGGTTCGTCGACAATGCCGACCAGCATCATCTGTGCCGCCTTCTGCTGCAGCGACATGCTGTCGATCAATTCCTGCAGGTCCTTCGGGATATAGACAGGTTCGGTCGAGGTGGTGCCTGTGCTGCTCTGCGCGGACGTCGACCTGCTCGCTTTGGTGCCGGATGCTGTCGTGCCGGTGCTCCGCGCTGCCGTTGTGACCGTGCTCTGCTTGGTTGCCGTGCTGCCCGGAGCAGAAGCTGCGGTCGAGCCGGCAGTTGAGCCGGGCGCGGCATCAGAGCCCGTTGCGGATGCAGTCGAGCTCCCGGGGACGGTCTGTCCGGCGGTTGTGTCCGATGTGCCTGTGCCGGTCTGATCGGTCCGGTCTGCGGTCAGTGTTGTCGTGCCTGTGACGGATTCGTCACTCCGGCTCTCGGTCGAGATCGGCTCGACGCCGCAGCCTGCCAGCAGTGCAGTATTGAGCATTACCGCGCAAAAGAGCGCCGTGATGCGCTTCATTCTGAACATGGTTTCGCTTCCTTTTCGTCAATGTGTTACACGGCTGCAAAAGCGCAGCCGTGCGGAATCAGTAGCATTGCAGGATCAGGTGCACGCGGTCAAAGCGCCGCGCCGCCAGATCATCTTTGCGGATGTAGTAATAGATTCTGCCGCAGTCGCCGAACATCAGCTCGAAATCCTCGGTATCGACCGAATCGAGCTGCAGGAGCAGCACCCAGTCGGTCTCATGCGCCGTGATCTCGGTCAGCTCCGGCTCCGGAATCTCCGGCAGACCGTCCGCAAGGGAATAGCCCCGTGCGATGTATTCGCACTGATAGAGCATGTCGTCCTGCACGATGTCGGCATAACCGAGCAGCTTTATGCGCGTCTCGTCGGGGAATTCCGCCGTGCGCATCGCCTGATAGCGGTCATAGGCTTTGTCGGTGTCCGGCAGCACGGCATCGAGCCCGAAATGCTCGCCGCCCTCGGTATAATCGGGGTAATCGTCGAAGCAGCCGGTCTCGACGGCAAGTGCCGGAATGACAAATGCCGGGTCGAGCGCATCGGGCGGCGGGGCTTCCGTCAGCACAGAAGCATCCTCGAACCAGCAGACCCTTGCACAGCCGATGTGCGCGGGCGAATAGCCCCACGGCTGATTTTCGAGCTCATAGAAGAAGCTGAGCACGCCGTGATCGGGCAGCAGATGCTCGCGGTCAAGCGGGGCGATCTCCGAAAGGTCGATCTGCGCAAGGAACGAGAGCGGGCGCGTGACGCCGTCCTCGGGGTCGGTGAACTGCGGATAATCAAAATCCGGAGGGAGCAGCGGCAGCCCGCCGATGCGCGTGCGCCCGGGCACGCCGTTGTCGTTCAGCCGCAGATAGATCGCGTTTCTGCGCGTCCTGCCGCAGTATGCATTGAGCTTTTTGATATCAATATTCATCGTCGTTTCACCGTTTTCAGAGAATTGAAGCGCGAGGCGCCGGGAGCGTGATCGCGTTCAGTAGCACTGGAGGATCGTCCATGTCTTGGAAAAGTCGCGCTTTGCGAGGTCGGATTTCCGGATCCAGAAATAGAGCATGCCGCTGTCACCGAATCGCAGCCGGAAGTCGCCGTAATCAAGGCTGTCCATCTGGAACAGCAGGATCCACTCCTCAGATTCGGCGCGCAGGACCGCGCGGTCCTCGTCGGTCACATCCGCCCACTGTTTGCTGATAAACAGCGGATGCGTCGCACGCACGCAGTCGGTGTGCATGTCGCTCTGGATCGTGTCCGCATAGCCGAGCAGCTTGATGCGGGTATCGCCGTGATAGGGGGAGCGCGCTTCGAGATAATCTTGAAAGGCTGCTTTGTCTTCGCGGATCAGCGTCTCCAGCTCCGGCAGGTCCGTTTCCCCGATCTCATCGGTGTCGGGGAGCTCCCGCACCGCATTCAGGCAGACCGGAATCCTCGGGATGACATAATCCGGGTCCAGATCATCCGGCAGCGGCGTTTCACGGAGCGCATCTTCGTCCGCAAACCAGCATACGCGCGCACAGCCGGTATCCTCGGCGTCGCGCCCCCAGCACTGCGAATCCTGCTCGTAGAAGAAGCTCAGAATGCCGTGATCGGGCAGCAGCGCATCGCTGTCGAGCGCGTGAAGCTCTGCACAGTCGATCTGCGCGAGCAGGCTCATAGGGCGCTCTCTGTAGCCGTCTGCGCCCTCTCCGGTGAAGGTCGGATACACAAAATCAGGCGGCAGCAGCGGCAAACCGCCTAGATGGGTGTTCCCGCTCGCCGATTCCCCGGCAGGTGTCAGATAGATCGCATTCTTGCCGTATTTCTGACAGCATGATGCAAACAACGCACTGTTCATTGGAATACTCCTTTCCGAAGCGGCGTTTAATTCTTGAGGCTCTGCATCGGCGCGGGAATTCTTCCGCCGCGTGCGATGAATTTCTCAGCACTCTCGCCGCGCACCGGCATGACGGGTCCGGAGCCGAACAGTCCGCCGAAGTCGAGCGAATCGCCCTCCTTCTTGCCGATCGCGGGAATCACGCGGACAGCAGTCGTCTTGCTGTTGACCATGCCGATCGCAGCCTCGTCCGCGATGATCGCGGAGATGGTCGAGGCGGGGGTATCGCCGGGAATGACGATCATATCGAGCCCGACCGAGCAGACGGCGGTCATCGCCTCGAGCTTTTCGAGCGAGAGCACACCGGATTCCGCCGCGGCGATCATGCCCGCGTCCTCAGAGACCGGGATAAACGCGCCGGAGAGCCCGCCGACGCTCGAGGACGCCATCACGCCGCCCTTCTTGACCGCATCGTTGAGCAGTGCGAGCGCGGCGGTCGTGCCGTGCATGCCGCAGACCGAGAGCCCCATGCCCTCGAGAATATGCGCGACCGAATCGCCGACAGCCGGGGTCGGGGCGAGCGACAGGTCGACGATGCCGAAGGGCACATCGAGCATCTGCGAGGCGCGCGTGCCGACCAGCTGACCCATGCGCGTGATCTTGAATGCCGTGCGCTTGATGATGTTCGCAAGCTCGTCGATCGAGGCGTCGGGGTATTTTTCGATCGCGGCGCGGACAACGCCCGGACCCGAAACGCCGACATGCACCTCGCAGTCGGGCTCGCCGGGACCGTGGAAGGCGCCAGCCATGAAGGGGTTGTCCTCGGGCGCATTGCAGAAGACGACGAGCTTTGCCGGACCGAAGCAGTTGTTGTCGGCGGTCAGCTCTGCCGATTCGCGGATGATCCCGCCCATGAGCCGCACGGCATCCATGTTGATGCCGGCTTTTGTCGAGCCGACATTGACAGACGAGCAGACATTGGACGTCTCGGCGAGCGCCTGCGGGATCGCGCGGATCAGTGCCTCGTCACCTGCGGAAAAGCCCTTGTGCACAAGCGCGGAGAAGCCGCCGATGAAGTTGACGCCGGTGGTCTCGGCAGCGCGCTGGAGCGTTTTTGCGAGCCTGACCGGGTCGCCGCCGCGGGTCGCCGCAATCAGCATGGCAGCGGGCGTGACCGAGATGCGCTTGTTGATGATCGGGATGCCGTATTCGGTCTCGATCTGCTGACCGACCGCGACAAGGCGCTCGGCGCGGCGGGTGATCTTGTCGTAGACACGGGTGCAGAGTGTGCCGATGTCCTCCGAGCAGCAGTCGAGCAGCGAAATGCCCATAGTGATCGTGCGGATATCGAGACACTCGTCCTGTATCATGCGTATGGTTTCGAGAATATCAGAGGTATTGAGCATATGTTCCTCCCTGCATCAGATGCGGTGCATCGAATTGAAAATGTCCTCGTGCATGACGTGGATCGAGAGCCCGAGCTCCTCGCCGAGCTTTGTGAGCGACGCGCTCAGCTCGGAGTAATCACAGTTCAGCCCGGTGATATCGACGAGCATGAACATGGCGAAGAGGTCCTGCAGCACGCTCTGCGTGACCTCGACGACATTGGCATTGCGTGCGGCGCAGATGCCGCTGACCTTGTGCAGAATGCCGACGGTATCGTGACCGATGACGGTGATAACTGCTTTCATGATAGGGTACCTCCTTGATTGTTCGCAGCTTATGCGATGATACCCTATTATTATAGCACATTCTCGCGAAAAATGCAACGATAAATGAAAAGTGAGAAATGAGAAGTGAGAAATGAGAAGCGGCGTTAGAAGTTAGGAGTGAGGAGTGAGGAGTTGCGGTATCCGCTGTGCGCGGATGGATTTGAAATGAAGCACGCCTTATGCAACAGATCAGCGTTCATTTCAGCATCCGATGACACCGGTGACGGAACAACTTCTCACTCCTAACTTCTAACTTGATTTGCTCCCTGCTCCTTCCTACCTCCTACCTCCTACCTGTACTCTGAACCGGACTGCCCTTCTTCTCCCTCTTCCCTCTGCGCCGCGCCGATCACACCGGATACTGCTGACGCGAGCAGCACGAGCAGCGCCGCGCGCCAGCCGGTCACCGTGTCGGTCATGCCGCAGGCCGCCGCGATCACATATGCCGTCAGCATGCCTGCCATCGTCTGCAAAAATGCGTGCGCCGCGCGCCGCACGGTCGGATTCCGCTTCATCGCAAAGCCTCCCTTCCCCGGTACAGCATATGCCGCAGTGCGAAAAAGGGTGCATTTTTTCCGTGCGTGTGTATATTTCCTGAAATCGCGTCAACAATACGCTTGAAAGCCGATTCGAGCTTTGGCATCCCGTATCAGGACCGCCTTCGGCTTTAATTTACAGATGAAAGGCGATTGAAATGAATCAGAATCAGAACGCCGGAAAAACCGGCAAGGGCTTCTACGCCGCGCTTTCTCTGAGCATTGCAATGGTCGGTGCTGCATGCTGGTATGCCTATTCTCACAGCAGCAGGCAGATCCCCCGCAAGCCAGAGAGCAGCGTCGGGCAGACCGTGACCGACACGACAACGACCTCCGCCGAAAGCACCTCGCTGACTGCGGCGACCACATCGACGACCGTGGTGACCGTGCTGACCGTGACCGACCCCGCGGAGGAGGCGGCAGCACTCATCCGGCACACGACAGCGGCGCAGACCACCCCGACCGAGACCGCCTCGACCACGGCGCGCGCGGAGACCCCGCTCATGCCCGTCGACGGCGAGGTGCTGCAGCCGTTCAGCAACGGTGAGCTGGTCAAATCGCGCACCACGGGCATCTGGCAGACGCACAACGGCACAGATTTCTGCGGCGCGCCCGGCACGGAGGTCGTCTGCGTGCTCGACGGCACCGTCACCGAGATTCGGCGCGACGCACTCTGGGGCGTCTGCGTCACGGTGCTGCACGACGACGGCACGGTCACGCGCTACTGCGGGCTCAACGAGGGTCTTGCCGTCATGGCAGGGCAGGTGCTCGAGCGCGGCGATGTGATCGGTGCGATCGGTGACACTGCCGAGGCAGAGGGACTGCTGGAGCCGCATCTGCACTTCGAGGTGCTGCGCAATGACGCCTACCTCGACCCTGAGGCATTTCTCTCCGGCGTGACTGTGACCGGATCCGCTGCCCAGTGAAAGAAGCCCGACCTGCATCACCGTGCGGGTCGGGCTTTTGCTTACATATCGTGCAGATCGGTCGCCGGAATTTCCTTTGCGAGGATCACCGTCGGCAGATCGCCGGGCTCGGGCAGATCGTCAGCGTTCTTGCCGTGCCTTGCGTGCATTGCGATCTGTTCATCGGGCAGCGGATGCTTTTCCGCGGCACTGTGCCTGCGCTTTGCCATATCATCACCCCCCGCAGACAGTATGCGCGGCGGGCGGGGCAATTATGCAGCGAGCTGTTCGGAGCGGTCATCGAGCACTGCAAGCACATTTTCGACGGCGCCCTCCGAGAAGATATCCGAAAAGCCTGCCTCCTTCAGAGCATCGCGCAGGCTGTATTCGCCGGAGACCGACGAAAACGACGCAATGCGCTCGTATTGCCCGGCGGCAGCGCGGAAATCCTGCTGCATGACGGTGTAGATTTCCAGTGCAGCGAGCGCGGAAACGCCGTAGCTGATATAATATCCCGGCTGCTCGAAGAGATGCGAGATCTGGTAGAGCTCGATGCCGAGCCCGCATTCCGACTGAATCCGGCTGTAGATTTCGAGGACGTCCTTCGGCTTGCATCTGCTGCCGCGCTGCATGACCTCGTATTCAAATTCGCCGACCGCAAAGCCGGAAACGACCGAATCAATGATATTGTAGAGTGCAGCCAGCTCGAGATATTCCGCGTCACTGCCGAAGATATCGGGATAAAAATGCGTGAACAGCAGCTCCAGCCCCTGCGACTGGACCTCTGCGAGATCGAGGTTCGACTGCTGACAGATGACGGGGGTCTGATCGCGCCAGTCGGCGTGAAAATGCCCGAATTCGTGCACAGAGCTGAGAAAATCGTAGAAGCCGCCGCCGCGGTAGAGATAGATGATCGCACGCTGCTCACCGGGCAGGCTGACCGTATAGGAGCCGTCGTAGCAGTGGTCGCCGGTGCCGATCGTATAGAGCTGTTCGTTCAACAGCAGCTCAACGGATTCGGAGAGCCTTTGGGAAATCTGCGGCGCATACTGCCTGATCGTTTCAAACGGCTCCGAGACCGAAAAACCGCTGCGGAGCTTTTTGCTGCGCGGGTCGTTTTCGACACGGTCGCCGAGCTCCGCATAGACCGGCACGAGCGACTGCACGATGCTCTGATAGACCGCGGAGGCGTCCTCAACGGTGTAATCGCGCCCGTAGTAGTCGTAGAGATACTGCGAGGTGTCATAGCTCGCGAGCGTATCGAGATAGAGCTGTGCACAGGCTTCGTTGGTCTCCGCCTCGGAAAGGTCCTCGTCGTAGGCGGTGCTGTAATAGTCATCGAGCAGGGCACTGTCATTCCCTGCGCTCGAGCGCGCGTTGCTGATGACGCGGCTGAGCGTCTGCGTGAGATAATAGTCTTTGTTGTCCTCGTCGGCATAGGGCTCAAACAGTGCCGTGTAATGCGATTTTGCGGCGCCCTGCGTCATCGCCCACGAAACCGCGTCGGAGACAATGTAGTAATCCTCGGCGGTCTCGGTGTGGAGCGCAGTCAGATCGGCGCTGTCCCAGTCCGCGTAATACTGCATTTCCGCGCGGAGATAGACCGCGTAGGAATCGTTGGCAGCTTTGAGCAGCCCGTCGATCAGCGCCTGGACCTCCGCCTCTTTGCCGTCGGCTTTCCAGATATCCTGAAGCTGACCGATCTGCTCCTTCACGGGTCCGACCGGATAGCGCTGTGCGCTGTGGTCGGCAGTCTCCTGCGCCGGTTCCCCGTGCAGAAGAAGCTCTGAGAGGTCGCAAGCCGTGAGCAGAAGTGCGGATGCCGTCAGCAGTGCGATTGCTTTGACAGCCTTCATGCAGCCGCCTCCTTTTTCATGGAAGATCAGGTATCCTTCATGCGCACCGAGCAGATCGTGACGACCGTGCAGATCAGGTGGAAGAGCAGCAGAATGCCGCCGGTCACATCCTCGTAGGCGTTGAGAAAAATGAACACGAGCACATAGAGGAAGCCGAGGCATGCGGTCACGATCTGGAGGATCAGCCCGAGCGCGGCAGCCGAGCGGATGCGCTTTGCACCGACGATCGTCTGGATAAAGCCGGGCAGACGTCCCGCACAGAGCATCGACGGGCGCGCGGTCTTGACCGGAACGGTCTCCGCGGCGTATTCTTTTTCCATGCGCGCCGGAATGACCTTGAGCAGGTCCTCCGGAAACGCGAACATCTTCGCGATCACCCTCTGCGAGAGCAGCGGGTCATTGCTGCGCACGAGCAGGAAGATCTGCTCGCGGTCGAGCGCGCGCAGCCAGTGCCTGACGGTCTTGCTCGCCTCAAGATGCACCGTGAACATCGCGGCGACCGTGCCGGACACGGACAGATACAGCACGCGGTTGCCCATCGATACTGCCTCGTCCTCGCGCGCGGCGGGCGGCAGCCCCTCGATGTTGTGCGCGGTCATCATCTCGCGGGTACCGAGCAGCACGCGCTTGTTCTGGATCCAGCCGCCGGTGCCTCTGCCCTCGTCATAGGTGTAATCCTCGACAGGCGGCATCGGGATGCTGTCTGTTTTGAGCGCCGCGGGGAAGATATTGCGCAGAACGCTGCCGGCGCGGCGGGAGAGCGCGGCTGCCAGCACGAGGACATCCTGCGAGCGGGCATCGCCGAGCAGCTCGATGGATTCGAGTCTGGTGCAGTCACGCGGGAAGAGCGTGCGCGCGTCAATCATGACCGTGTTGATATCGTAGAAATCGTCAACGCTCTGGTAGCCCAGCAGCAGACCGCTGTTGCGGACATAGGTCTTGGTGCCGCTCTCCATCGGCAGATTGGAAATGAGCGTGATCGCCGTGCACGCAAATGCGGAGAAGCAGAGCGCGAACAGTGAGGTGCCGTAGCAGACAACGCTTTCCACATCGTCGATGCGGAGCGCCGCCATCACGATCGAGAATGCCGCGGAGAGGAAGAACATCACCGGAACGGCAGTGCGGCAGAATTTGTCGCCCATATCCGATGAAAACGTGTATTTGAGGAAATCCTTGGGGCTGTCGACCGGCTGCATCGCCGCGAGGATCGGGAAATCGCCGATGGTGCCGCGCGTGAGATTCTCCGCGCGCTTCTCGTCCTCGACATAGTGAATGCCGTATTTCTGGCTGCCGTCGGAGAGGATCTCGAAATTGCGGATGGCGCGGTTGACGATCATCTTCTTGGAAACCGTGTTGAGGAACACAGAGAGCAGACCGACGGCGATATAGACCGAGCAGAGCCCGGTTTTGAGCATATCGGGGCTCGGCAGCAGCAGAATTGCCGCGAGCTCAGCGGACATCATGCTCATTGCCGCGAGCGAATCGCTGTCGGCGCGGAACTGCAGCAGCTTGAGATAGCCGGTCTTGAGCAGGTCGCCCGAGAGCGGCAGTGCCAGCAATCCCAGCAGGATCTGAATCGTCAGATAGCTGACCGGCGCTGCCTTGCTGGAGAGGAATGACGGCACCGGAAAGCCCGGGATCCAGTCGATCAGCGTGATGACGGCACTGCACAGCAGAATGCATCCGAGCAGCGCCATGCGGAGCGTCAGGCTCGTTTTGAGCTCGTTCAGGTCCTTGCGGACGGTCTCGCGGTCCTCGGGGCGCTGGAAGGTCTTTTCGCGGCGGGCTTCGTCGTGCTTGCGCCGCAGCTCCTTCTCGCGCACGGCGATATCGCGCACCTCCTCTGCGGGCGGCTTGCCGACAGAGAAATCAATCATGGAGGCATCCGCGATCGCCTGCTTCTGCGTGAGCGTGAGGTCGGCGGTCAGCGTGAGATCGGCAGCGGGCTCGGTGAGCTTCTCGGGAATCCGCTCGATCTCCTCGGTCAGATGCACGCCCTTGCGGCGCTTCTTCTTTCTGCCGGGCAGCGACTGCACGCTCTCGACCGGCGAATCCTTCTGATAGGGGAGGGGCTCGTTGGGCTTGCGGCGGCGGCGGACCTCCTTGGCGCGCGTCGACTCCCCCATTTTGCGGATCTTCGGCTGATACTGCCCGTCCTGCTCGCCCTCCTGCTGCATGACCGCGTGGTCATACGCCTGTGCGGTCGACTGTGCGGCAGGCTGCGTGCGAGTCTCGGGCTCATGCGTCGCGACCGACTGCATGAACGACACCTGCGGCTTCTGGATATCCGCGGGCTTGACGGTGTCGACCGGCTCTGCACTGCGCAGCGGCGCATCCTTTTTCTTCTTGCGGATGGGGTTGCCGTAGGGGTCGGTCTTCAGCGGCCGACCGTGCTTGCCCTTCTTCTGCTTCTGACCGCTCTGCTTTCCGTCAGCGGCGGGGGCATCCTGCTTCGGCTGACCGTCCGCAGACTTTTCCTCCGTTGCGGGGGCATCCTGCTTTGACTGACCGTCCGCGGACTTTTCCTCCGTTGCGGGGGCATCCTGCTTTGACTGACCGTCCGCGGGCTTCTCCTCCGTTGCGGGGGCATCCTGCTTCGGCTGTTCCTCCGCGGTTTTTTCGTCAGCGGCAGGGGAATCCTGCTTCTGCTGTTCGTCCGCGGGCTTGTCCTCCGTTGCGGGGGCATCCTGCTTTGACTGACCTTCCGCGGGCATGTTCTCTGCGGCAGGGGAATCCGTCTTCTGCGTATCTGCTGTCGTGCCTGCAGATGTATTCTCTGAGGCGGCATTGCCTGTCTGCGGGATCGCAAAAATGCCGTCTGCAATTTCCTCTAACGGAGTATCTATTTCCAAATCGCCGTGCGATTCAAACTGATCCATGAATGAGCACTCCTTTCATTTCTGACTTGCTGCGCCGCGCTGTCTGACGACCTCATACATCAAAATCCCTGCGGCAACCGATGCGTTCAGCGAGTTGACCCTGCCGAACATCGGCAGCGAAACGATCGCGTCGCACTGTGCACGCACCGGTGCGCTGAGCCCGAAGCCCTCCGAGCCGATCACGAGACCGGCAGCCCCGGTGAGATCGGTCTGCACGGCGGGGCTTCCGCCCATGTCAGCGCCGTAGAACCAGATGCCGCGTTTTTTCAGCGCAATCATCTCCGTCGCGAGATTGCCCACGCGCGCGACCGGAATCCAGCTCGCCGCGCCCGCGGAGGTCTTGTGCACGGTCTGTGTCAGTGATGCGCTGCGGCGCTTGGGCAAAATGACGCCGTCTGCACCGGCGGCCTCGGCTGTCCGAAGAATCGCGCCGAGATTGTGCGGGTCCTCAATGCCGTCGCAGAGGATCAGAAAGGGCGCTGTGCCCTTTTTCTCGCTGACGGCGAGCAGATCGCTGACGGAGACATAGGCAGCGCATGCGCCGACGGCACAGACGCCCTGATGGTTGGCATGTTCGGTGAGCTGGTCGAGCCTGCGGCTGTCGGTGACCTTGACAACGATGCCGGCACGCTTTGCCGCCTGACAGATCGCGCCGAGGCTGCCGGTTTCGGATATGACGAGAATATGGTCGATCGGGGTCTCTGCCCTGAGCGCCTCCGCAACGGCGTTGCGCCCGCAGATCAGATTTTCCGTGTGTTGTTCGGGTTTCATTTCGGTTTCCTCACAAGTGTGCATTCTATATCCATCATATTATACCATATTCTACAGAAAATGACAAGAAGAAAGCTGTCGGATTTTTGCATGTGCATTTGGTAATTTTACCCATATTCGCCCCGCGGTTCGGCATTCCGCAGCGAAACGGCGGCTGTTTCCGCAGAGAGGTCGATTCCCGTCACAGCGCGCTGCAAAACCTCGGCAGCATCGGGAAAACCGGCTGCTTTCACCGAAACGGGCTAATCATCGTGCATTCTGCGGATTGCGGCAGGGCTCGGCATACCGCAGCGAAATGGATGCAGTTTTCGCTGTGAGTTCGATTCCCGCCACAGCGAGCTGCAAAACCTCGGCAGCATCGGGAAAACCGGCTGCTTTCACCGAAACACGCAGTTCATCGGGCATTCTGCCGACTGCGGCAGGGCTCGGCATACCGCAGCGAAACGGCTGCCGTTTCCACCGAGAGGTCGATTCCCGCCACAGCGCGCGGCAAAACCTCGGCAGCATCAGGAAAACCGGCTGCTTTCACCGAAGCGGAACAATCATCGCGCATTCTGCCGACTGCGGCAGGGCTCGGCATACCGCAGCGAAATGGATGCAATTTCTGCTTGGAGTTCGATTCCCGTCACGGCGAGCTGAATAACCTCGGCAGCATCGGGAGAACGGCTGCTTTCACCGAAACACGCATTTCATCGGGCATTCTGCCGACTGCGGCAGGGCTCGGCATACCGCAGCGAAATGAATGCAATTTCCGCTTTGAGTTCGATTCCCGTCACAGCAAGCGGCAAAATCGCGTCACCATCGGGGAACGGCTGCTTTCACCGAAGCGAATAAATCATCGGGTATTCCGCCGACTGCGGCAGGGTTCGGCATACCGCAGCGAAATGGATGCAATTTCCGCTTTGAGTTCGATTCCCGTCACGGCGAGCTGCAAAACCTCGGCAGCATCGGGAAAACCGGCTGCTTTCACCGGAGCGGAACAATCATCGGGCACTCTGCCGAATGCGGCAGGGTTCGGCATACCGCAGCGAAACGGCGGCTGTTTCCGCAGAGAGGTCGATTTTCACCACAGAGAGCGGCAAAATCGCCGCAGCATCGGGAAAACCGGCTGCTTTCAGCGCGGGAAGCAGATCATCGAGCAGCCCTCTGACCGCGCAGGAGGGATTGGTGCAGCCGTTTTTTCGCCGCCTGCCTGCACAGATCAAGCGGGGCGGCGTGCCGGAGACGGTCATGCGGCTGCCGCACTGCGCACAGAACACCCTTCCCGAGAGCCAGTGCTGCGGCTGACGGCGGTGCACACTGCGGGCGAGCATCTGCTGTGCCAGATCGAATTCTGTGCGGCTGACCAGCGCCGGCACGGAAACGGTCACCGCGGCTTGCGGCGGGAGCACGATGCGTCCGGGGGATTTATAGCTGCGCTTCTCTGTGACGCCGAGGCGAAGCTCGCCGCAGTAGACCGTATTTTTCAGCATGCGGCGAACGGTTTCGTCCCGCCAGACCGTCCCGCGCGGCGCCGGAATATGTGAATCATTCAGCTCCGCGGCGATCGCAGTGCAGTGTAAGCCGCTGCCGCAAAGCGAAAAGATCCGCAGGACATTTTGCGCTGTATTGGGGTCGGGCAGCAGCGATTCGCCGCCGCGCATGTAGCCGTACGGAACGGTCGCGAGCGTACAGATGCCGGCATTGCGCCGAGCGCGAAGGGCAGCGCGGACCTTGCGGGAGATATCGCGCGCGTACCAGTCGTTGAGCAGTGCCCGGATCGGAGAAAAATCGTTTGAGGGCGTGGAATAGGCTGTATCAACGCCGTCGCTGACCGCGATCAGGCGTGCGCCGTGGAGCGGGAGCCACTGCTCAAGCAGGGCGCCGATGCGGAGATAGTCACGGCTCAGGCGGGAAAGGTCCTTGACGAGCACGGTGTGCACAAAGCCGTTTTCGATCGCTGTCAGCAGTGCCTGAAAGGCGGGGCGTTCCCATCGCATCCCGGAGATCCCGTCGTCGACGTATTCGGCAGTGATCTGCAGATCGTGTGCGGCTGCGAATTGCCGCAGAAGCATGCGCTGACTGGAAATGCTCTCGGATTCGGCGAATTGAACCCCGTCATCGCGTGACAGGCGCAGATAGATGACCGCTTGCTGCATCGAATCCTCCCTTGTGATCGGTTTTTCATTGTGTATGAAATATGGGCTGATTTGTATTATTGATTTGTGCAAGACGCTGTTTTTTGCCGTTTTGCTTGACATTTTACACTGAAAGTGATATACTAACATGGTACCAAGGACGCGGAGTGGAGCAGTCCGGTAGCTCGTCGGGCTCATAACCCGAAGGTCGGTGGTTCAAATCCGCCCTCCGCAACCAATCAAAAACCTCGTAAATGCGTGCATTTGCGAGGTTTATTTATTTTAACAAACACGCTGAAATTGTCTTTTGACATCAATTTGACATCAATTATG
>JAEELE010000115.1 GCA_016288755.1 Oscillospiraceae bacterium | reverse complement strand
TCGCTTCGCTCCTCACTCCAAAAGGTGATTGCCAATTACTGCTAACAGCAAAGCAGCCTGCACAAATTGCACAGACTGCTTTTGGTCACTACATAGATTATTTTTGTTTTTTGCGCTGTCTACTTGACAGGGGGCGGGTCAATGTTGACAGGTCTGTCACATTTTTCTTTTCAATACAGCATAACAAATGCGGTTCGGAGCAATCCGAGCCGCTTTTGTGTTTGATACCGATGCGCCGCCGCTCACAATGCCAGACGGCAGTGCGGCAACTACGACAACAGCCGGACAGTGAATCAGACCGATAATAGTCCGAAATCACTGTCACTGCTGGAAATTTATCGTCAGACGCGGAATGCGCTGAATGTGTGACGGGGTGGGCTTATGTTGGTCTGCCCCTATTACCTTTGTTTTATCTCTACAATGTTCCCTTGTTCGTCTAACAGCACCTCTCTGTATTTTGTGCTGGGGAATACCCGTTCCAGAATATTTATTAGCTGACCGTTTTCATTCCATTTCAAAATCAATGTCCGGTCTTTCGGATTGCAATAGCAATATTGCTGAATCTGTCCTTCCGAGTAGAAATCGACACTTTCGCCTTCCTCATATCCGCCGACATAGTATTTATAGAACCATAGGTTCCCATTTGGTCGAATATCGTAGAGAAGTCCAGAAAAAGGTTTATCCTGATAGAATAATCTTTCGTAATGATCGAAACTACCTTCCCAGTATGAACGAAATTCAAAAGTATCATCGTCATCGCTCATCAAAATGCCATTTTCTTTCACATATTCCAAGGTCAGCAACTTTGGATATTCAAATTTGATCCCAGATATTTCTGGCATAATTTCTCACTCCTGTACGAGAATACGCACAGCAACAACAACCACTGTGTCTGCTATTTACATATCCCTCGCAAATCTGTGTTATTTCTTATTCGTTCAGAGCCTTTGCGACTGTGAGCAGAACATCTGCTTTGGCATCCGGCAGAGTGCGGAAGTATTCGACCAGCGTTCTTTCTTTTTCAGTCAGATAGGATACCTCCTCGTCCTCACACAGCAATTCCAGCAACGAAATGCCAAGAGAACCGCATAACCGGGAAAGCGTTTCCAGCGAGGGATTGCGTTCTCCGCGCTCCAATGCCCGGATATGATTCGGAGAAAGCCCGGTGTCCTGTGAAATCCGATATACTGTAAGGTGCTTTGATGTGCGCAGCTCCTTTAATCTTTTGCCCATATCCATAACAGCAAGTCTCCTTTCTACTCACCATTATAGTATATGCGTTCTCAAATTATAATGTATATTTTGGGTTGACAATAATATTATTTTGTGGTATACTATAGGCGGTACAGAAATAGGTGAGACACATTCTGATTCTGCTGTTTCCGAAGTTGACAGGTGTGTCACATTTTGTATCGCAAGGCTGACCGCCCCCCGAAAATCCATGCAGATACGAAAAAATCGCCCTCACAGGCGATTTGACAGACAACAAAAAAACGGCGACCTCTTGACAGCCACCGATACTTGTGCTATAATAGATGGGTATAAACAGAAAAAGCATCACACGGAGCGCGACTGGACGGCAATCCAATCACGCCCCATAATCAGCTCGGTGTTATCAGCACCTGACTGACTTAGTGCAATGGCAGTTTTCGTGTTCATTGTAGCACGATCACTCATATTTGTCAAGCCTTTCAGTGTTCGTTGACAGCGGGACTGGAAGGCTTTGACTGTTTACGCGGATATATCGGCTCACGACTCGCAATCAAGACCGAAATATCCAAGCACCTTGAAAACTGAATAATGTTTGTTATCCGGTGTCCGGCTCACGGCGGGGAAACCTTGCCAGCACATCCGTCACACACGCGAAAACAACCTGTCTGCTTGTCAGATCAACCTCTTGCTCTTTCTTTTCAGCCAGAGACAAGATAAGGTATCGAGCGATCTATGTGCATGGCGGTGAATCGGTCGGCATAACCGAGGGATGCAACGAAAATGGGCTAGGACACGCAAAGGCGGTGATAAAATGAGACACCTTTGTATGCCTTGCAAGCACACGGATAATGAATTTACCTATGGGTGTAAAAAGACAGGCTGCGAAGCGTGTACTTCGCAGCCAGCTTCGGAAATGGCAGGGGCAGAAGGAATCGAACCCTCGGCACGCGGATTTGGAGTCCGCTGCTCTACCAGCTGAGCTATACCCCTATGAGACTTGATTATTATATCACAAATCGGCGGTTTTGTCAAGAGCATTCTGCAAAAAAATCTCCGCACAAGGGAAAAAACGCGCATCAGCCTCATATCGCTTGACTTTTTCGGGGATTTGCGATATAATATTCAAGAAAACACTGCAAAAACAGGGAGGTTTTGCCAGTGAAGACACGTTCCTTCTCTCTGCTGTGTGCCGCGGTGCTCGCTGCCTCTGTCTGCGCGGTGCCGGTTCAGGCAGCCGATACCCCGGCGCTGCTCGACGTCTCCGCATTCACGGTCCGCGATGAAAACCTCGTCTACATCGGCGCGGACTATCTGAACCCCGTTTCCGTGCTCTTCAACGATCAGGACAAGGTGCCCGCTGCGCCAGACAGCACATCGGTCGACAAGGCGCTCTGGGATGTGACCGACCGCACCCGCAACTGGAAGCCCAATCTCCAGAGTGAATTCGGCGAGGACTCCTTCTATATCGACCTCGGCGCCAATTACGTCATCATCGGTGTCTGCTTTCTTGACAACAACGGCGTTCAGGACTGGGTGATCGAGGACGGCGAGCCCTTTGCGTGGGAGCAGATCGGCGGCTTCACGACCGACGCCTATCAGGTCTGGCGCGGGGTGACGATCGAGACACCCCGTGCGACCCGCTGGCTGCGCTTCTCGACCCCGTGCGGCGACAGCGGCGTTGCGGAGCTGGCACTCTACGGCTACAAGGAATCCGAGCTGACCGATGAACAGAAGGCGAAAACCGGCGTGCACCGCGCGGAGATAACGCCGAGCAATCTCTCAGCCGCGCAGAAGATCGGCTTCAATGCCTTCATCGATGACCCGATGACTGCGATCATGGCGGGCGGCAATGTCCGCGAATACCACAATTTCAGCTGGCTCTACGATGACGAGGGGCATGTGAAATTCACGCAGGGCACATGGGGCGACATGGACAGCTTCTACGCCGCGATGAAGGCGCGCGATATCAGCATCATCCCGTGCTTTCAGGGCGGCAGCAGCTATATCTCCGGCGAAAAGCCGCCCGAGATCGCCGTGCCGAAGGGCGCCGACACGACCGACCCCGCCAGCTACGCGCTGCACGCGCAGGCGCTCTACCAGGTCGCGGCGCGCTACGGCAGCAACACCGATATTGACCCGGACACGCTGAATGTCGCGGACGGCTCTGAGCCGAAGGTCGGCTTGGGGCTGCTCGATGCCGTTGAAAATTCCAACGAGCCGAACAAAACGTGGTCGGGCAAGGCGAATTTCTTCTCGCCCTATGAGCTCGCCGCGATGTGCTCCGCCGATTACGACGGGCACGAGGGCACGATTCCGAACGCCGGCGTCAGGCAGGCAGACCCGGACTTTCGTCTCGCGATGGGCGGCATGCTCAACACCGCGTCGCTGATCGACTATCTCGAGGAGATGAAGCTCTGGTTCAACTATCACCGCAGCGACGGCGTATTTGCGGTTGATATCATCAATGTGCACATGGGTCCCGACACCTACAACCCCGAGGACTCCGGCTTCACGGAGCGCATCCGCACGCTGAAGCAGTGGATCTCAGAGAATGCGCCCGGCTGCGAGCTGTGGATCTCCGAATTCGAGATCCCGATGGGCGACTGCGAGGAGGAGGGCGTCGACAATCACAACAACGAGACCTACCAGCTCAGATACGCACAGCGGGTCGCGCGCACCTATCTTGCGGCGCTGGGCGCGGGCATCGACCGCATGACGAAATTCCAGCTCCGCGACGAGGGCGAGGGCGTCTATTACAACTCCGGTCTGACGACCGGAAAGGGCGCATGGAGCAAGAAGCTCGCTTGGTACTATACCGCGTGTATGACAAACGTGCTCCGGGACTGCTATTTTGCCGCCGATCTGAGCACCGGCGACGGCGTGATGCAGTATTTCTTCATCAACCGGGAAAACGGCAATTCGGTGATGTGCTATTGGCTTCCGACCAACGAGGGCAAGGTCATCGAGCAATATCAGGTGCAGATGCCGGGACCTTCGTATGCCTATCTGACCGTTCCCGGGAAATATGCAGAGGGCACGGTCACTGAGCTCCCGCGCGGCATGCGCAGCGTCTCGATCGAGGTCAGCGAGACACCGGTCTTTGTGACGATCACGAACACGGAGAAAACCGTCATCAACGGCAGAGGACAGTATATCAAGCCCGCGCTGCTGTGCACGAATGCGGACGGCAGCGGCGAGACCTGCGATCTGTCCGCGGCGCCCGCCGACAGCAAGCTCAACCAGTTCTACCGGATGTTTGACGAGCCCGATTCGATGCCGGAATACATCTACGGCGACACGGCAGGGCTGAAAACGCCGGAAACCAATGTCAATGCGTCGGGCATCACCTGCTATGTCACGCTGCCGCAGAAATCCGTGCTGACCGGCTTCGGCATCTACGACACCTACGGCACGGGCAGCTTCGAGGTCTACGACGCGGACACCGATGCGCTGCTCTGGTCGAGCAGTCTGGGCTCGTATATGTCCCGCAGCCTCTCGCTGACGGACGATTCCGCGCCGGTCGAACATCTGAAAATTGTCAAGGGCGGCGGCGACCTCAACGAATTCGCGCTCTACGGCTATCCCGCGCCGGAGCAGCAGGGGAGTGCGAACCTGCGCGGCGATGCGGACTGCAGCGGCGCTGTGAATGTCGCGGATGCGGTGATCATGGCGCGGTTCTGCGCGGAGGACAGCGAGATCACGGTGTCGGCGCAGGGCAAGATCAACGCCGACTGCAGCGGCGACGGCAATATCACTGCGGAGGATATCGGGCGCCTGCTCGAATACCTCGCCGGGCTGATCTCGCAGGAAGATTTTTCGCGGGATGCGGCGTGACCGTGCGCAGAATCCACTGAATGCTAAATGGAAATGCTCCCTTCTGTCAGACATGCGGTCTGACGGAAGGGGGCGTTTTTTTGCGCAGCCGTTGCAATCACGCAAAAACTGCGGTATAATATTTCCGGATGCTGTTACCTTTCCGGCACTTTTTGCGTCATTCAGGGTGAAAGGAGGTGCACCGGATGGAGGATGCACAGATCATAGCGCTCTACTGGGCGCGCGACGAGGCTGCGATCCGCGAGAGCGAAAGGCAGTACGGCAGATACTGCACAGCCGTCGCACAGAATATCCTGCACGCGCCGCCCGACGCAGAGGAATGCGTCAACGACACATGGCTGCATGCGTGGAATGTCATGCCGCCGCAGAAGCCGAACCGGCTGCAGCAGTTTTTCGCCCGCATCACGCGGAATCTCGCGATCGACCGGCTGCGCAGACACAGATCGGAAAAGGCGGGCGGCGGTCAGCTCCCGCTCTGCCTCGATGAGCTCAGCGAGGTCATCGGCGAGGAGCAGCCCTTCCCCGAACAGCTCGCGCTCAGAGAGCTGCTGGATCGGTTTCTGTCCGCACTGCCCGACCGCCAGCGGGAGATGTTTCTGCTGCGGTACTGGTATCTGCTGCCGGTCAGGGAGCTCGCAGAACGCTTTCACACAAGCGAGGGCGCCGTCAAAATGTCTCTGAGCCGCATCCGCAGACAGCTCAGGGACGAACTGGAGAAAGAGGGGTACAGCGTATGAAAAACAGTGAAAAGCTCTTGGAGGCGATCGGCGATGTGCGCGGCGATCTCGTGCCCGCACCCGATCGCGAATATCCGCGCAGCAGCCGCATTTACACGGTTGTCGGGAGCATCTGTGCGGCGCTGCTGATCGCAGGCGGCGGCGTGCTCCTCTACCGCAGCCGCGGCGACAAGCCCGACGTCAGACCGGAGAGCTCCGTGCAGCAGACCGACACGACGGCGGGCACATCCGCAACACAGCAGACGTCCCAGACGACACAGATTACAACGCAGACAGAGCCGCCGGTCATTCAGCCCAAAGAGGTCATTCCGCTCTGGCAGGGCATGCCCGATGCGGCAGACAGCGACCCGAAATCGGGCACGGACAAGATCACCGCAGCTCGCATCGACAGCGGCGGCGCAGGGCTCTCGGGCAATATTGCAGTCAGGAGCACCGACGAGCTTAACAGTGCAATCCCGTGGGAGGCAGCGGCAGCATGTGAGACGCTGCCGGTCTATTGGTGCATTGGCACAAACGGCAGTTATCCGCCGGTGTATCTCACCGAGGAGCAGATGACTGAGATCGGCGCAAGAGCCGCGACCGCACTCTCGGTAAAGGTACAGACAAAGCAGGTTCAGCGCATCGGCGATCTCACCCGCGACAGCGCCGATGACCGCCCGTACCGCGTCACGCTGCAGTGCGGCGATGTGACGGTCGAAGCCGCCGGCGACGGCGAGGTCGACGTGACCTTCAAGGGCGGCGTGCAGATCCCCGCGGAATATCAGCTGCCCGCAGAGCCGACCGCGGAGCAGGAGCAGGCATATCTGATGTGGTGCGCGGAGCAGTTTGCCGATCTGCTGCAAATGAAAGCGCCCGCAGGGTACAGCGTGCACAGCCGCAATGACAGCGGCGCGCTGAACGCGGAATACTACCTCTACGACAAGGCGGATACGCCTGCGCAGACACTTCTGAACAGCACCGTGCGCAATGTGCGGATCACGACGGAAAACGGCAGTGTGCAGCGGCTCTTCATTCTCAACCCGCTGATTGCGGCGGAATATATCGGCGACTACCCGATCATCACGGAGGACGAAGCGAAGAAACAACTGACCGCGCAGGAGCAGGTCACGGAGGCGGACATCGCCGCGGTGTCGCTGGTCTACTGGTACAATGTGCACCAGCAGGGCATTCTGCCCTATTACCGGTTCAGCGTCAAAGCCGATGACAACGTACTGCTTGCAGACGGTCTGACCGCATACGCCTACTGCTATGTGCCTGCGGTGCGCGAGGAATTCCTCGAAGCGGAGCCCGCACATCCGGTGCAGTAGCGCAACCCGAAAAGCCCGGTTTGCAAACCGGGTGCAGGAGTGACCGCTCAAATGAAAACACCCGGAGATCACGCATCTGCGCGGTCTCCGGGTATTTCTCTGCCCTTCGTAACTCCGCCGGACAGATGCACGTCTTCACGCGGTCTGCTGCCGGAGCACCGCAGCAGCGGGGGAACAGACCATTTGTGTCCAAAACGGCTTGCATTTTCAGGTCGGAATGTGCTATAATAGCAAACGGCGGTTAGATATCGCTAATTGACAGGGCGGGCGAACAGCCCGTTTTCAAAGCGTCTGTGTTAGCGATAACTAACTGCGAATCTAATCCGAGGAGGCATTCCATGAAAGCATTCCGCTCCCTGCTCAGCGCTTCGGCAGCCTGCGCAGCTCTGCTCACTGCGGTGCCCGTATCCGCAGCCGCCGCAGATGACACCGTCTACGGCATCATGAACATCCCCTACACCGACTTCTATGCGGCAGAGCTCGGCGACAGCGCCGGCACGGTCGACGCCGTGACCTCTGCGACGATGACAAAGGTCCTGAAAAACGGAGAGGGCGAGCTCTTTGAGGGCACCTTCAACAACGGCAGCGACACCATTCTCGGCGTAAGCTATCCGGTCGCGATCTCGCAGGCGGACCTCGACGCACTCGGCAGCGACAGCTATGGCTTCACCGCGCTGGAGGAGACCCCCGCCGCTTACAAGAACGCAGTCCTCTCCGACGGCAGGCTCAGCTTCTCCGCCGTACAGGGCACGCATTCCACTGCCGATTACGGCGTCAAGCTCTCGACCGCGACCCCGTGGGGCGACTATCTGATCGACCTGACCGGCACGCCCGAGGACTTTGACAGGCTCTACCGCGGCGCGATCCTCCGGACCGCCGACGGCAAGGCTTACGCGCTGCGGCACGAGCAGAACATCTGGCGCGGCGAGCTCGCATGGTCGAGCGGCATCGTCACGACCGAGCCGCACGGTAATACGCTCGATTCCGCACCGTATGTCAGCCTGATGGGCAGCACGCTCACCGAGATCACGCTGATCACCAAAACGGGCGTTGTCAGCATCCCGACGGACACCTACATCCCGGTCAAGTTCGCGGGCGAATTGAAGCCTGAGGACGGCAGCAGCGGCACCGACAAAACGACCTTCACCGCGAGCGGCTTCCCGTCTGATTTCAGCAAAGCCTACGCGGTCGCGGACGGCTTCACGGTCACCGAGGGCGAGATCGCCTATACCGATGCAAAGCCCGGCAGCTACACGCTGACGGTCTCCGATGCTTCGGGCAAATACGCGGACGTCACCGCGGGCTTCGTGCTGTACACCGACGATCTGCCGGTTGCCTATGCAGACGGCAGGCTCGTCGCGGCAGAGGGCTTCTCCGACGACGATGCGGCGGCGTTCATCCGCGCGATCGCGAATGTCAATGTCAGCGGGAAGGATTATGCGACCGGGCGCAAGGGCACGAAGATCGTTCTGACCGAGGATGACAGCTTCGGTGCGATCGACTTCGACGCGGAAGCGCGCGACGGCAAGGTCTTTGCAGACGGCGCCGCCGGAACCTACACGCTGACCGTCACTGCGACCGGCTACCGCAATCCGCTCGTGATCGGGCTGCCGGTCAAGGCGGCGGAGGAGGAGCCTGCCGACACGCCTGCCGAGAATCCGGGCAGCAGCGATACTCCCGGCAATTCCGGCAATTCCGGCAATTCCGGCTACTCCGGCAGCGGCAATGTTCCGGCACCGGCGGCTGGGGATGCCGGCATCGGCACCGCGATCGCCGTGCTGATGTTCGCAGGCACAGTTTTGCTGCTGAGAAAAAAGCACTGACAGATCTACCCTCTCACCTCTTTGTGCCGCACGGATTGACTTCTGTGCGGCACAGCCGTATCCGCGGCAATTCTGCGAAACCGGAGGAAACTATGCTGTTTCTGATCTCTCTGCCGGTCGCCGTGTGCATCGCATGGCTGACCGCCGGCGCGCTGAAAAAGCATTCCGCGCCGTTTTATCTGACCGCCGCCGTTCTGAGCGCCACGGC
>JAEELE010000012.1 GCA_016288755.1 Oscillospiraceae bacterium | reverse complement strand
TTGAAGTCATCTGCTTGTCTAAATGCCGATCTGCTGCGTCAGAAAACCTTGCTGGGCGCCAGCCCAGCGGCGGCTTTCTTCCTTGCATATCGACATTTATCCTGCGCATCTAATCTTCAAGATTTAGTTGGTGCATCAATAGAACGTGCCTTCGCCGTTTGGCAGTCCGCGCTGCCACTGCCCGGCATAGATCAGCCTGTGACTTTCGGTCAGTTCTCCCTTGCCGTCAGGACGTCCGCGCTCATCCAGCTCGCCGGTATAGTATTGACCGCTGTAGTATGGAAAGCTGCTGAATCCGTTCTGCGATCTGAGGCTGTATTTCATTGTATCGACATGACTGCGCACGAGGCTGAACATGTTTTTGATCTGTTCTGCGTCCAGCGGGTCGAAGCGCGGGTAATCCGCAAGGTCGAGTTCGAAGTACCGCTCCCGGAACGCATCGTCCCGATCGCAGCACCTGATCCTGCCGTCGGGACCGGAAAAGCCTGCCCGGTGATAGATCGGCTCGCCCAGATCGACCGTCGGGTCATAGGAGCCGGTCGTATGACCGGAAACAAAGGAAAGCAGCGGATCGATGCGCTTCATGCGTGTTCACCCTCTCTCAATTCAGATGCATCCGCACCGTACACGTCTGCGGTCTGCCGTATCTGATGCGCGCGGTATCTGCCGTCCGCGCGGCTGATGCCCCGCACCACCTTCCGATGCTGCGCAGTCCGCCGTTGCTCATATCCCGTCAGAAGCAATAAAAGACGCCCGGATTGTTTGATGATATTATTCTCTCTTATTATAACATATTCTTGTGCGTTTGTCTACTCTGTGATCGAAATTTGCGCGGATATTTTCCCGCCTTCGGCTTCCGCGGGGCCGTCGGCTTTCACAGCGCCGACGCCGGGCATGACCGGGGCGCTGCTGCTGACAACAGAAAACCGCCGCCTGCAGGTGCAGTGCAGGCGGCGGTATTGCAGATTCAGATCAGGGTGTGTTGACACGAAGCCTAACGCACGTCTTTTTGGCTGATTTTGCCCCGTTCGTCGTTAATAATCCTTGCCGGGCGCATGTTCCGCATAGCGGAACTGCGCAGTTTGCCTGCAAACATGCGACAGCCCGCCTGCGGATTTTTTCCTTGAACGGAACAAAATCATCTCAAAAATCCGCACATGATTATAGTGTCAACACACCTTAATGAAAATCAAGGTGAAACGCGCGCTGTCCGATTTCGGGGCATATCACGCCGCAGAGCGGGTTGCATTCCGACGGCGATCCCGATCCGACCGGAATCGGAATATGCCGCTGCATCGCAGACGGGAATCGGCGTGCAGACTGAGACCGGCGCGGAATGCCTCCTGCGCCGGTCCTTTGATATCACTGCAGTTCCGTGACCGTGCCGTCGGTCAGGGAGACCAGAAGATTCGGGTGCGACTCCTCTGCGGGGTCGTAATCATACAGATAGGTGAGCAGCACCGCGTTGTCCCACACTGCGACCATCGTCATGGGGGAATCTGTTTCAGCAATGGTCTCGGTTTTGTTGGTGTCGGGGTCAAATTCCATCAGCTTGCCGTCGCTGAAGCAGATGACCCGACCGTTGATGTTGTAGAATTCCAGCAGATCGCATTCCTCGCGGAGCTGCGTCATGCTGCCGTCTGCGGTGTTCATCAGCATCAGCGGCATGACGAATCTGCCGTTCGACTGATCCGCGAACTTGAACAGCAGCCTGCCGCCGCTGATCGGGGTGTAGTCGGAAAGATCGTACTGCCCGACGGTGTAGTCGATCTTGTACTTGGCGCCCGGGAGCTGCTCTGCCGGAATGCTGCCCTCGGCATCGGTCTTCGGCACCTCGATGCGGAAGACATAGGTTTCAGTGCGCTCGATCGCGTAGACCGCGCCGCCGTCAGGGTCAAGCTGCACATACTGCGGCTTCAGCCAGATCCCCCCGGGGACCGTCGGCTCTGCAGTAGTGCTGATGTGCTGCTTCTGTCCGGAGACCGGATTTGTCCAGAAGCAGACCTGACTGCTGATGATCGGGCACGGCATCTCATCGTATTTCTCAGTGTAGGTTCCGACCTCCGCGACAACGAAATACCAGCCGCTGCCCGCGTCGGTGATGCTCTCGAATGCGCAGTAGATCTGCTCCTTTGCGTCCTTTGCGCGCTCGAGATACTGCTCGGGGTCCTCGATCGTCAGGATCGCCTTCTGATCCTCGCAGCGGTAGAGCGTGCAGTCATTCGTGCGGTAGAGATAATTGCCGTCCGAGATCAGACCGGTCTTATCGACGATCTCCTTCACGCCGCTGCCGTCGCGCTGATAGACATGATATGCCCAGCCGTTCAGATTCACGCCGTAATCGCCGGAGATTTCGGGGAGAGAAGCCTGCAGATCGGTGTTGGGGGCTTCTGTCTGCGTGGTCGTCTGTTCCGCCGGAGCCGATGTCGTTGTTGCGTGCGGGGTGGTGTCGGTCACCTGCCCGGTGTCGCTGCCGACGGAAGCTCCGGGCTTGCGCGTGTTTCTGCCGTTCAGGCTGCTGATGAGCAGCACGCCGCCTGTGACAACTGCGATTGCAGCCGCTGCTGCAAATCCGGTCGTGATATAATGCATGATAGGATTGTTTTTCATAGAAGATTCCTCCTGTCTGATTACTGTGTCCTCAGCCGGCAGATGGGCGTCCTGCAGACTTTTCGGCAGTGCGGAAGCGATCTTGGACTCCTCGATCTCGTCCATCGCATCAAATATTCTGTTCAGCTTGTCAGTTTTCACAGCAATCCCTCCTTTTTCAGATATGCCCGCAGTTTTTTGCGCAGGCGCACCAATGTAACGGTCACGGTACTTTTCGGGAGCCCGAGGTCGGCGGCAATGTCCTCGACCGGCATCATGAACCAGTAGCGCTGAATAAAGATTTTGCGCTGCTTTTCCGATACGCTGTCGAGAAACCGGTTGAATGCCTGCCCGAGCTCATGGCTGTCGACCTCGCGCTCCACATCGTCATCCGCCCTCGGCACGGAAACCAGCTCCTCCAGTGCGATCTCTGCCTCAGTGCCGCTGCGCCGCTGTGCGTGCATCGACTTCCAGCGGTTTTTTGCAAGATTTCTTGCGGCTGCGGCGGCATAGGCGCCGATGCTCTCAGGCTGAGCGGGCGGAATGGCGTTCCAGACCTTGATGAGCATGTCGTTGACGCATTCCTCCGCATCCTCGCTGTTCCCGAGGATATTGTATGCCACACTGTAGCAATACCCGCTGTACTGCGCCTGCACTGCCGCAAGACCCTTTTCGTCCCGCCGGTTCAGGCACTCGAGAATCGCCTGATCGGTCATACCGGTTTCCTTCCTTTCTGATTCCTTCTGAAGCGCTTCACTCTTACAGACAGCGTTTCTTTCGGTTTGGCTACATCTTCTGTGAAAAAATATTTTCGGTTTTTTTTCGCTCGCTCAGCGCGGGGAAAATGTCCGCGTAAACATCCGCCGGTTTCCTGATTCGCAGGAGACGGCATCATCGGCGCTGCAGCCGAAAAGCCGCCGTCTGCGCAAATACAGGCGGCGGCTCCGGATACTCAGACATTTCTGCCGCTGCCGGTCATGCAGTCTGCAGCAGCCTGCATCTGCGCGCGCACGGCAGCAATGAATGCGGCATGATGCGCCGCGACATAGGACATGTCATTCGCCTTTGCGGCATGTTCGAGCTCCTGTGCCTCCTCGGGGAGCGCCGGAATGCCGAGCATCCGCATGCTGCTTTTCAGCGAATGCACATGGGTCATGTAATTTTTCAGATCCTCTGCTGCAAAGAACTGCTCCAGCGTTTTGCAGCGGTCTTCGGCGCCCGCGAGAAAGTCCTTCATCATCTGCAGATAAAAGACCGCATCGTTTCCGCAGTAGGTGATGCCCGCTTCGGTCAGGATGCCGATCTGCTGCAGCCTTTGCAGGACCGGCGCGGGGTCCTCTGCGGTATCGGTGTCCTCAGGTTCAAATGTCAGAACCGCGTCGTCATCGGGGAACTCCGCCGGATTGCCGTCCTCGTCCACAAATTCGAGCAGCCCCTCCTGCGGAGGCTGTGCACCGGGCGGCTCGGGCGCTTCCGCGAGCTCCCGCGGCAGATGCTTTTTCAGGACGGTCTCCAGCTTGTCCAGCTCGATCGGCTTGGAGAGATAATCGTCAAAGCCCATGCTGAAATAGGTCTCTCTTGCGCCGGAAACGGCATTTGCCGTCAGCGCGACGACAGAGGTATGCTCTGTCAAAGCGTCCGCGCGCAGACAGCGCAGTGTTTCCACGCCGTCCATCATCGGCATCATGTGGTCCAGAAACAGGATATGATAGCTGTTTTTCCGCATCAGCTCGACGGTCTCCCTGCCGGAGGAGGCGAGGTCCGGTCTGATGCCGAAGATTCGGAGCAGGTTTTCCGCGACCTTCAGATTCATCTCGTTGTCATCGGTGACCAGTACGCGGGCGCCGTTCCACCTCTGATGCGATTCCGGCTCCGTCTGCTGCATCGCGCGCGAGAAGCGCTCGTTGAAATCGCCGAGCAGCTCGTCGCCGGAGATCTGCTGCTGCAGCGTGAACGAGAATGTCGAGCCCTCTCCGTATTTGCTCTCGAGATGCAGCTCGCTGTCCATCATGGAGAGCAGCGCGGTCACGATCGCCATGCCGAGCCCGGTGCCCTCGATATGGTGATTGATCTGCTGATCGAGCCGAGAGAAGGATTCAAAGAGCTTTTCACGGTCCTCGTCCCGGATGCCGATGCCGGTGTCTTTGACCTCGAAATAGAGCGTGACGGTGCCGCCCTCTTTCCGGACCGGCTTGATCGTCAGCGTGACGGAGCCGTGCTCGGTATATTTGACCGCGTTGGTGAGCAGATTCGTGACGATCTGCGTCAGCCGGATATCGTCGCCGATCATGTAGGCGGGGAGCGTTTCGTCGATCAGCGTGATGAATTCCAGCCCCTTGTCCGCCGCGCGCTGTGCAACGGTATTGACCACATTGTCAATGAAGGAGGCGGTGTCATACTGCACGGGGATGATCTCCATTTTGCCGTCCTCGATCTTGGAGAAATCCAGAATGCTGTTGATGATGGACAGCAGATTTCTGCCTGCCGTGCGGATATGCCCCGAGTATTCGGCGATCTTCGGGTCTGCGGTTTCGCGGTAGATCATCTCGTTCATGCCGAGCACGGCATTGATCGGCGTGCGGATCTCGTGGGACATCTGCGCGAGAAACTCGCCCTTTGCCTTATTTGCGGAATCCGCGGAGGCTTTTTCCAGCCGCAGGATCTCCGCCTCGTATTCCTTCTGCTGCTCGCTGATTTTCAGCGCCTCCGCTTCGCGGCTGCTCTTCTGTTCCTTGCGGTAGGCGATCAGATAGAACAGTGCGATCAGCACGAACAGGATCGTATAGGTGATGATGTTGATGATCAGCTGGGAATAGACATCGCGGAACAATTCATCGTTTCCGACTGCAATCACGACATACCACTGATCCATGATCGAATTTGCAAACACCGTGCACTGTTTGCCGGAGAGCGCCGTTTCAAACCGCTTTTCCGTCGTGTGGGTGAGCTTTTCCATGAAATCCGCGCCGCCGCTGACAGTACGGAAATCCGTGCCGTTGACCGACGGGTCGGAATGTGCGATGACCGTTCCGTTCTTGTCGACGATAAAGCTGTAGCCCTTTCCGTTGATATCAGTCGTTTCGATGATATCCTGAATATGCGTGGTGATCACATCGAGCGCGACCACGTTTGCGGGGTCGGAAAGGCGCTTGCACACGGAAATGACCACGGAGCCGGTCTGCGCGTCGATATAGGGCGGCACGATGACAAGACCGCTTTCCTTCACCGTCAGCCGGTACCAGTCGCGCGCAACGGGATCGTAGTCCGCGGGCGGGACCCAGCCCAGACCGTCGTAATATTTGTTCCCGATGTAGCCGTAAAGACCGGTGTAGTTTTCGTCGAACTGGCTCTTGTGCCGCTGCGTTTCGACAAGCAGATAATCCTGTATCGTTTCGCCGGAGGCGCCGTTCCTGACCATGTAGTCAATGGAATCCGCCGTGACCCACAGCACGCTTCGGGTCGTGTCGAGATAGTTGCCGAGATTGGCGGAAAGACCGGAAACCTTGTCCTGCCCGACCTCATAGACATTGGAAACGGAGATCCGGTAGAATGAGGCGGAGGTATAGATCACGACCAGCATCATCAGAACAAATGTGATCGCGAGCGGAAGCGTGAGATTCAGCTTGTTCTTTTTCATAGGTTTCTCTCCGCGTGAAAAATCGTTGTGTGTCAGTCTTTGGGCTCTGCAAACTGCAGGAGCTCCGACTCAAACGTGACCGGATTGCCGGGATGCTGTCCGTTCCATGCCTCAGTGACGCGCTCTGCTGCCGCGGTGCCGTTCTGCCCGACCTCGGGCAAAAGCACGAAATACTGCTTTTTGCCCGCCTTCATCATCAGATCGCTCTTGCGCAGCGCATGTTGGAGAAAGATGCCGAATTCCTCTGCGATCTCCGCCTCCTGTGTGCCCTCCGCAGATACCGTGAACAGAACCTTGCAGCCGGTATCGCGGTTTCGCATGAGATGCCGCATGACAAAGCGGTAGACATACATAAAGCTCTCGCGGTCGAGCATCAGAGCGCAGTCCGGAATGTGACGCTCCTCCAGCAGCCTTGAAACGGATGCGATCCCCACGGCATGCTCCGGGACGTCATCATAGCTGCCGTAGATCGCATATCCGTGCTTGCCGTTCTGCTTGACATGGTAAAGCGCCTTGTCCGCCATTTTGAACAGCTCCGGGTAATCCGTTCCCTGCTCCGGAACCATGACGATGCCGACCGACGCGCCCAGCGGAATCTCCATCTCCTCGCCCATGAGCGCCTTTGCGCGCGCCAGCAGACTGCGGTTGAGCGCCGCGGTGAAATCTGCGGCATCGTCTTCGCGGGTGAGACCGTGCGCAAAAACCAGAAACTCATCGCCGCCGATCCTGCCGTAGACACCGTCGGGCAGCGCCGCGCGAATGCATTCTGCGAAGGCAGTCAGCACCCTGTCGCCCATCTCGTGCCCGTAGAGATCGTTGACCAGCTTGAAGGCGTCGAGGTCGATCATCATCAGCGCGCCGCGCTTCTCATTGCAGAGCACGGCGATCTTCTCCGCGGAGGCAGCCTTGTTGAGAAAGCCGGTCAGCTTGTCAACGGTCGCATCGGTTTCAAATTTGTTGATCTGTGCCTGCTGCTCGACGGCGTTTGCGATCCGCTTGAGCAGAATCTCCGGCACAAAGGGCTTTCGGATATAATCGACGACGCCCATCTCAAAGCCGCGGCTCTCCGTCGCGGCGTCCTGATCGGCGGTGAGAAAAATGACGGGCGTTTTTCCCAGTCCCCTGGCCTCCTCGAGCTCGCGAAGCTGCTGCAGCGTTTCAAAGCCGTCCATGCCCGGCATGACGATATCCAGCAGAATCAGATCCGGTCGGTTGACCTGCATAAATCGGAGCAGTGACGTGCCTGATTTCATGGCGCTGACGCGCATCCGGTTTTGGGTGAGAATCTGCCCTGCCATATTCAGATTGAGCATATCATCATCTACAATCGCGATCCATTTCATCGTGTTCCTCCTGTCTGCTTCAGACAGCTTTTCCGTTTTTTTGTTTTTTGAGCGTGATATACCTCTATTATACTGATAACAGACAAAATGTCAACCCCTGCCGCGCCGGTCACTGCGCCCGATGCAGGGGGCGGGAGGGAGGAGGGAGAAGTGAAGAGTGAGGAGTTGTTCCGTCTGCTTTTGCTAAAACGGATACACACGGGGCTTGGGGTCGCTGTTTGTGAAGCAAAGGTGCGATACCGCAGCGCCTGCGCCTGACTCGTAAATCATTGCAGATGAAACGGCTTGCTCGGCAAGCTGAAATGAGGGAGCCGAAGCCCCCTCATTCTTGCTGTGTTATTTGACCGTCAGTGCTGCTGCGTCGGAATTGGTCTTTGCGCCGTTTGCGTCGGTGATGATGCACCGGTACTGCCAGCCGTTGTAGGACGTCTTTGCGCTGACGGTCAGCGTGCCGGTCGTCGCGCCTGCCGCGTTGGAGTTCTTCCAGCCGGAGCCGGAGTTGTACTGCCACTGATAGCTGAGCCCGATGCCGGTCGCCTTGACCGTGAATTTCGCCGCGGTGCCGGGCGTCGCCTCGACGCTTGCGGGCTGCGCCGTGATCGCGGTCCTGACCTTGAACACAGCCGTACCGGAGGTGGTCGTTTTGCCGTTCGCGTCGGTGATCACGCACCGGAATTGCCAGCCGTTGTATGTTGTTTTGCCGTAGAGCGTGAGCGCTGCAGTCTTGTTGCCGGATGCGCCGGAATTCTTCCAGCCGGAGCCGGAATTGTACTGCCACTGATAGCTGAGCCCCGCGCCGGTCGCCTTGACCGTGAACTTCGCGGGTTCATTGATCGCTGCGGAGGCATTTGCGGGCTGTGCGGTGATCGCGGTTTTGATTGTCAGTGTCGCCGCGGAGGAATTGGTCTTCGTGCCGTTTGCGTCTGTGATGACACAGCGGTACTGATAATTGTTGTAGCCAGCCGCGGTGTTGATAGTCAGGGTATTGGTTTTGGCGCCGGTGCCGTTCGAGGTCTTCCAGCCGTCGCCCTTGTTGTACTGCCACTGATAGCTGAGCCCTGCACCGGTCGCGGTGACCGTGAATTTTGCCGCTTCGCCGACCGGCTTGGTCAGGCTTGCGGGCTGCGCAGTGATCGCCGTTCTGACCGTCAGCGTTGCTGCCGAGGAGGTCACGGGCTGATTGTTTGCGTTGCCGATCACGCAGCGGTACTTGTAGCCGTGATAGCCCGCCGCCGTGCTGATCGTCAGCGTCGCGGTCTTTGCGCCCGTGCCGTTGGAGTTCTTCCAGCCGTCGCCCTTGTTGTACTGCCACTGATAGGTGAGCCCCGCGCCGGTCGCCTTGACCGTGAATTTTGCCGCTTCGCCGACCGGCTTGGTCAGACTTGCGGGCTGTGCGGTGATCTTCGTCTTGACCTTGAGCGTGCACGCAACGGTCGTTGCCGTTCTGCCGTATTCATTTGAGACGATGCAGCGGTACTTGTAGCCGTTTCTGCCCGCGGTGATCGGGATGCTCAGCCGCTCGGTCGCCGCACCTGTGCCGTTGGACTTCTTCCAGCCGTCGCCCGCGTTATACTGCCACTCATAGCTCAGATCACCGCCGCTCGCACCCACGAAAAACTCTGCGGTGTTGCCGATCGGTGCGGTCACGCTGTGCGGCTGCGTCTGAATCTTCGGACTGTAGGGCGTCAGGGTGACCTCCTTTGCGAAGGTATCCGCCGCATCGTCGTAGAAGCCGTAATACCGGAACCACCAGTTTTCCGGCGCTGTGACTTCCACACCGTAGAACGAGTAATTCTTGATGAAGGCGATTGCCTGTTTCGTGCCCGTCACATGGAGCGCGGCGTTTTCCGCGATCAGCGTGCAGGCGCTGTTGTCTGAAATGCCGTATTCGCCGCTGATGTCTGCCGTGATATTCTGAATCCTCAGATCGCCGCCTGCGAAATAGATGCCGGTATCGCCGGCGCTGACGGTGAGCCTGCCTTCTCCGGTCAGGGTCGCGCCGTCGACAAAATAGAATACGCAGCCGGCTGCGGTCAGGCTGGAATCCTGATCGATGCTGACCGTGAGACCGGGAATCCGGGATTTGATCATGTCGCCCCTGCATCTGAGATCGCCCTTCACGGAGAGGATATTGTGCGCCGCATCAAAGCTGAAAACGCCGTCGTGGAGAATATCGTCCGAATTGCGGCTGGTGACCTGCTTTCCTGCGACCGACAGATCATATCCGACGGTGACTTTTTCCGTGAAATAGCCCGGGAGACCGTCCTGGTCAATGCGTGCATAGGTGCTGCTGTTGTAGTGATAGTCATGCGCTGTGCCGTTGCCGCCGACCAGACTGCCGCAGAGACCGAACATATGATCGCCGTCTGTGACATTCACCGTGCTCCACGAATCATCGACATAGACCGTGGTGAGGCTCTGGCATCCGTAGAACATGTATGCCATATCGAAGACATGACGTGTGTTCAGACCGCAGAGATCGACGCTCTTTACGGTGCTGTACATGAACATGTTGCCCAGATTCGTGATGTTTTCCGCGACGATCTCGCCGAGATCGACGGATTCGATCACGGTATCTCCGAACATGAAGGACATGTTCTTCACATTGGAGAAATCCGCGTTGGACAGGTCGAGCTTCGTCAGAATGACCGGGTCCGGATTTTCGAGATTGGTCTGCCCCAGCTCGGCAAACAGACCGCTGCAGTCCTCCGGCATCACAGCACCGGGCACCGTCAGGATCTGACTGACAGGGTACTCCGCATATTCGTAATACCCGGGTTCATCCTCTTCGGTGTGGTCTTCGTTATTGATGTAATGCGCGATGTAGGGTGCGAGGTCTTCTGCGGTAAAGGCGCCGGTGATCGTGAGCGTCCTGCTGTCCGGGTCATAGCGGAGCGGTGCATCATCCGCCGAGACCGTGACCGCGGGCAGTGGCAGTGCGAAGAGCATTGCCGCAGACAGGAAGGCAGCCGCGGCTTTTTTCCGATACTGTTTCATGTTGGATTGTCCTTTCCGCTGCAAAATTGTACCGCGTACCGCGCAGCACTCAGTACACTGTCTTTATTATAGCACACTATCGGCAAATCTGCACAAGGAATCCGACGGTTTTCTTCAACGAAAATACAACGGCTGCACATGCTTCGATTGTGTTTTCTGCACAATGACTATCCGATCGGCGGGAACGCCGCAGGGCTCACAGCTCGTCCAGCGCTTTCTTCGCAATATCTCTTCTCTGTGCATATTTCGGCACATCGGGACACTGTTCTGAGAGCCGTTCCCAGAGAATCATCGCCGCGGTGATATGCCAGATCTGTTCTGCGGTGTCCGGTGCAGCGCCGCCTGATTGTTCGAATCCACACACGCAGGAATCGCAGGAAAGCGCCGTTTAAGCGTCGCGCGGTCAGTCGGCTGCAGCTCCGCCGGCAGAATCTTCTTGCCCGCTGAGCTGGCGTCGGGGTATTCGTGCTGCATGACATAATTGCCCTGCTCCAGCAGATTCGGCGTCACGACCAGCGCAAACAGCTTTCTCTTTGTGAGCGCGTCCTGAATCGCCTGATTGAAGCTCTCGCCGGAGACAAGAAATTCGTCATACCAGATCGCGAGATTGCGGCAGAAGTCGTTTTTGTGGATCAGCCGCATCAGCTCCTGCGCGAAGCGGCGGTCCTTTTTGCGATAGCTGAGGAAAATGTATGCATCGAAGGCATCGCGAACCTTTTGCGCCGTTTCGTCACCGATCAGCACGGAGTTGAGGTAGTGCGTCAGCTTGTCCTCGTAGGAGATCGCGGTCTCGTCGCGTGCGGTTGGGTCGAGGCACTGCAGGTCGCCGCAGATGCGGTTGAATTCCGACGACAACCCGATTCGACCAGAATCGGCAGAACCGGGATATGCCGCTGCATCGCAAACGGGAAGATGCCCCGCCTTGCAAAACAGTCGCGGTAGAGAAACCGGCTGCTCACGGGAATCACGATGAGCGCAGTAAAATGAGAGTGAAACCGGAGCCGGGCACTGCAAGGTTATAGCATTGAAAACGGCGAAATGTCAAGGCAATCCGAATGCGCATCTGCATAGCATTCACGCCCCGCACATCTTTCCGAGTGTGCAGAATCGCCGTAAATCTGTTGGTTTTTCCTGTGTGCAGTGCAGTCGCCGAAACGATTGACAGCCGCACCAAAAACCTGTATAATAGAAGCAGCATGGACGGCAGTCACGGAAAGGAAGTGCAGCGATGAAGTACAAAACCCGTAATAACCGCTCGCCGCAGGGCTTGCAGCGCGTGTTTCTCACCGGCTATCCCGATGATTTTGCGCAATGGCTCGAGCCGATCTCCGCGCAGATCTTAGAACGGCACAACTGCGCCGTGTTCTACGAGGAGGACCCGGAAAGCCCAGCGGATGCAGAAATCTTTGAATCGGACCTTGCGCGCATGCAGCTGATCGTGATTCCGGTGAGCAGCCGGTTTCTCTACCGCGACTGCTTTGCACGGCGCGTCGTGTTCCCGTTCGCGATGGAGCGGCATATTCCGGTTCTGCCGATTCTGGTGGAATCGGGGTTGTCGTCGGAATTTGACCGCATCTGCGGCGACCTGCAGTGCCTTGACCTGAACGCACGCGACGAGACCGCGATCTCCTACGAGGACAAGCTGACGCGCTATCTCAACTCTGTACTGATCGGCGACGAAACCGCCAAACAGGTGCGCGATGCCTTCGACGCCTACATCTTTTTGAGCTACCGCAAAAAGGACCGCCGATTTGCGCAGGAGCTGATGCGGCTGATCCACAGAAATGACTTCTGCCGCGATATCGCGATCTGGTACGACGAATTCCTCGTGCCCGGCGAGAGCTTCAATCAGGCGATTCAGGAGGCAATCAAAAAGAGCGAACTGTTCGCGCTGGTCGTGACACCGAATCTGCTCGAACAGGGCAACTACGTCATGCGGCACGAATATCCGGACGCGAAAGGCGCAGGCATGAAGATTCTGCCCGCCGAATTGCAGCCGACTGACCGCGCGACGCTCGAGCAGCATTTCGACGCAATTCCTGCGTGCGTGGATTCGAACAATCAGGCGGCACTTGCGGATTCGCTTGCGGTTCTGCTCGAAAATGTCGCAAAGCCGGACAACGACGACGACCCGACACACAATTTCTTCATCGGGCTGGCATACTTGGGCGGCATCGACGTCGAAACCGACTATGACATGGCGCTGCGGCTGATCGAAGGCTCGGCGGAGCAGGAGCTGCCTGAGGCGATGCAGAAGCTCGTCGATATGTACAATTCCGGCGAAGGCGTCAAGCGGGATTACCGCAAAGCGATCGAGTGGCAGAGAAAGCTCGCGGATGTGCGGAAGAGGATGTTTGAAGCGGACCCGACCGAAGACAACGCAATCGACTGGTTCAATACACTCTTCTATCTTGGAGAAGCACTGCGAGCGGTCGGCAAACCGAAGGAGGCTGGAGTTGTCTTTGAGAAAATGCTTCACGCAGCAGAACAATGCCAAGAGTATGGCTTTTCTTTTGCGAAGCGTGCTCTGTCAATCAGCTACAGTAATCTCGGCGATATCTGCGAAGCACAGGGCGGGCTGACAGAGGCACAGCAGTATTATGAACAGTCGCTGCAGATGTTTGAACAGCTTACGAAGGAGACCGGAACGGTTCAGGCACGGCGCGATCTGTCAGTCAGCTATGGCAGGCTCGGCGATATATGCCGGGCACAGGGCAGGCTGACTGAGGCGCAGCGGTATTATGCGCTGTCGCTGCAGATTGCTGAACAGCTTGCCGAGGAAACCGGAACGGTCGAGGCGTGGCGTGATCTGTCGATCAGCTATGACTGTCTCGGCGGTATCTGTGAAGCACAGGGCAGGCTGGCTGGGGCGCAGCAGTATTATGAACAGTCGCTGCAGATTCGGGAACAGCTTGCAGCAGAGACCGATACGGTCGAGGCGCGGCGCAATCTGTCCGTCAGTTATAACAATCTCGGCGATATCTGCAAAGCACAGGGCAGAGTAACTGAGGCGCAGCAATATTATGAACAGTCGCTGCAGATTGATGAACAGCTTGCGGAGGAGACCGGAACGGTTCAGGCGCGGCGCGATCTGTCAGTCAGCTATAACAGGCTCGGCGATATCTGCAAAGCACAGGGCAGGCTGATAGAGGCGCAGCAGTATTATGAACAGTCGCTGCAGATTGCTGAACAGCTTGCAGAGGAGACCGGAACGGTTGAGGCGCGGCACGATCTTTCCATCAGCTATGAAAAACTCGGCGATATCTGCAAGGCACAGGGCAGAGTAACTGAGGCGCAGCAGTATTACGAACGGTCGCTGCAGATTGATGAACAGCGTGCAGAAGAGACCGGAACGGTTGAGGCGCGGCGCGATCTTTCCGTCAGCTATAACAATCTCGGCGGTATCTGCGAAGCGCAGGGCAGGCTGACAGAGGCGCAGCAGTATTATGAACAGTCGCTGCAGATTGATGAACAGCTTGCGGAGGAGACCGGAACGGTTGAGGCGCGGCGCGATCTGTCTGTCAGCTATGAAAGACTCGGCGGTATCTGTGAAGCGCAGGGCAGGCTGACAGAGGCGCAGCAGTATTATGATGCTGAACTAAAAATGGCTGAAAAGCTCCTTGATGAGACGGAAACCGTAGATGCGCGACGATTTATCTCTGTTGTCTATCACAAGCTCGGCGATATCTGTAAGGCGCAGGGCACACTGCCAGAGGCACAGCAGTATTACGAAAAGTGCCTGAAATTATTTGAGCAGCTTGCCGAGGAGACCGGAACGGTTGAGGCGCGGCGCGACCTGTCAATCACCTATGACAGGCTCGGCAGTATCTGCAAAGCACAGGGCAGGCTGACAGAGGCGCAGCAGTATTATGAACAGGCGCTGCAAATTCGTGAACAGCTTGCGGAGGAGACCGGAACGGTTGAGGCGCGGCGCGATCTGTCAGTCAGCTATAACAATCTCGGCGAAATCTGCGAAGCACAGGGCAGACTGACAGATGCGCAGCAGTATTTTGAACAGTCGCTGCAGATTGATGAACAGCTTGCGAAGGAGACCGGAACGGTCGAGGCTTATGATGAACTTGCGATTTCGCACTATAATGTTGGCGTCATTGCACAGCGCGTTGATGACAAAAAAGCACATTTCTCCGCAGCGCTGCGCATCTGGGAGCAGATTGCCGAGCAATGCCCCGAGGTGCCGGAATATGCCCAAAGAAGAGACCTTGCGAAGAAAGCACTGGAGCTGCTCTGAGCCCGCGTGCGGCTTTCTCACTGCGCACTCCGAACGCCTGCCTCGCAAATTCCGGTTGATCGCAGCAGCACAATTCCGAAAAGAAGCTCTGAAAAAAATCTGTAATACCCCGTTTTTCTGTTTGCCCCAGCGTATTCTATGAATAATAGGGAGGGATGTGCATGGATCAGGATGTGCAGCAGCTCGTTTCCCGTGTAAAAGCAGCAAAAACTGACAGCAACGCCGCGAATGCGCTGATCGCTGATTATATGCCGTTTATCCGCTCTGAAACTGCAAAATATCTGAAACGGCAGCCGGAACCCGAGGACGATGAGCTGAGCATTGCCATGTTCGCATTCTATGAGGCGATATGCAGCTATTCCAGACTTCGCGGCGCTTTTCTGAAATACGCCGCGCTTCAGATTCGCAGCAGGCTGATCGATTATTACAGACGCGAAAAAAGAAACCACATCCAGATTTCACTCAACACCCCTGCGGAGGATGAGCAGACCGAACTGATGGATACACTCGCCGACCCGCATGACGAATATTCCGAGCATGAGCTCCGCGAGGCGACACAGGCGGAGATCCGCGAGCTCACGGAGCAGATGGAGTCCTTCGGCGTGTCGATCACCGATCTTGCAGAAAACGCGCCGAAGCAGGGCAGAACACTGGAAATCTGCAAGCAGGCGGTCTGCTATGCAAGAAGACACCCGGACATTCTGGATTCTTTTCTGCGGACAAAGCGCGTCCCGCTGGCACAGCTTGCGGAGGGTGCAGATGTCGAGCGAAAATCACTGGAACGGCACAGGAAATATCTCGTCGGCGTGCTGCTGATCTGCACGAACGGCTATGAAATACTGCGCGGTCATATCGCGCAGGTACTGAAAGGAGGCGCCGGAGCATGAAATATCTGGTCATGGAGTGCAGCCCTGCCTATGCGGTCCTGATGGATGAAGAATCGCGTGTGGTGCGGGCAGCCAATCTGCATTATACGGTCGGGCAGACCGTGACAGACCCGATCCTGATGGATGCGCAGACGGTCCGTTCCGGCATCACACGGAAAACGGTGATCCGCATTGCCGCAGCCGCAGCCTGCCTGCTGCTCCTGAGTGCTGCCGGATTCGGCTTCTATCTCAGAAACCGCCGCCCGCAGGAGTCGGTCGTGGTGTTCGTGGAGCAGACACGCTATAAAATGGCAATGAACCGGAACGGCGAGGTCATTCAGATCGAGGGAGAAGCCGCCGACGGCAAGACGACCGTCGTGCATTATGACGGACAGCATCTGACGCTCTCCTCCGCGCTCAATACCGTGCTGCAGGAATCGATCGAGCAGGGCAGCATCAGCGAGGCAGAGCCCGTGCAGATCTATCTGGCTGCCGAGAACGAAAAGGCATGCGATTCCGTCAAATCGGAGATCGAACAGGAGGCGGCAAAGCTCCGTCTGAATGCCGATGTACAGGTGCTCCCGCCGAATGAGCAGCCGCCTGCAAGGGCAGAGGAGCCGCCGAAACAGCCCGACGACCCGATGCAGAAGGACGACCCGAAGGAACCGCCGCAGCCGCCCGCGGAGCAGCAGGACCCGCCGCAGCCGCCGACGGAGCAGCAGAATCCGCCCCAGCCGCCCCAGCAGCAGGACCCGCCGCTGCCGCCCGATGATCCGAAGGCGGAAACACCGCCCGATCCCGGCAAGGTGACCGACGGACCCGGCATTCTGCCGCCCGAAAATGACGAAAAGCCCGAGCCTCACACCGAGCTGCAGGAGCCGTCGGGCGACGACAAGCCCGCTCCGCCGGAGCCGCCCGCAGAACCCGAAAATCCGCCGGGACCTCCTGCACCGAAAAGCACAGTTCTCCCGCCGGTCGGTGCAGAGCCGGGCTTGATCGGTGAAGCGCCCGCGCTGAACGGCAGTGAGCCCGTGCTGAACGGCGAAAGCCGCAGTCTGACCGGCAGCGAAGCCGAAGCCGCGCTGCTGCCGGAGCAGGCAATGATCGAGACATTGCCGCCGGATGCACTTCCGAATCTCCCGGAGCCGCCCCTCCCCGCCGACGGACCGGTGCTCTGATGTGAAAACGAAAACAGACCGCGCAGAGATCAGTTCTCTGCGCGGTCTCTGTCTGTCGGAAAACCGCAATTCAGGTGGGAGGGAGGAGGGAGAAGGGAGAAGGGAGAAGGGAGAAGGGAGGAGGGAGGAGGGAGAAGTGAAGAGTGAGAAGTTGTTCCGTCGCTTCATGTGCTGAATCGGCGCAATCGGCGATTGGGCAAAGCTCTCGCAAAATGTACCGAAGGCACATCAAAAACGCTTTTTCTGCAGGCTGAAAAAATTTTATCAGTTTTTTTCTGCATGACCCCGTTTTTCTGATGCCCGCTCCGTAACCTATAAACAGAAGCCGATCAACGGGTTCCGCTCCGCAGCACCGGAGCAAACATCATGAAAAAGGAGTATGATTATCATGGAAACCAAAAAGAAGATCGTGTCTGTCGTTGCATCACTGGCAATGCTGACCTCCGTATCGGGACTGAGCGCATTTGCTGCCGGCATTCTCACCGATCAGCCTGCAGACGATGCCGGGATCGTGACGGAGAAGGAAAGCACCGAGGGCGAAGAAGAGACCGCCGAGGAGACCGAAATCGCCGAAGAGGCTGAGAAGATCATCGCAGAGGTCGCGGATGATGCACCGGAGGTCATCGCAAAAACGCTGGAGGATATCAAGCCTGCCAAGCATATCGACAAGCGCGAGATTCTGGCGAAGATCGACGAGGTCTTCGACTACGATGCACAGGATTTCAAGGATGACACCGCCAAGGCAGAGTGGTTCGCATTCTGCGGTGAGCTGAAGGCTGACGAGCCGCAGAAGCCCGAAGAGCCGCCTGTTCCGGCTGAGGACGAGGAGCTCGTGAAGCCGCCGGTCCCGGCAGAGGGCGAAGCGCCTGCAGAGCCGCCGGTTCCTGCTGAGGGCGAAGTGCCTGCAGAGCCGCCGGTCCCGGCTGAGGCTGAAGCGCCTGCTGAGCCGCCGGTTCCTGCTGAGGTTGAAGCGCCTGCTGAGCCGCCGGTTCCTGCTGAGGTTGAAGCGCCTGCTGAGCCGCCCGTTCCGGCTGAGGGTGAGGAGCTTGTGAAGCCGCCCGTTCCGGCTGAGGGTGAGGAGCTTGTGAAGCCGCCCGTTCCGGCTGAGGGCGAGGAGCTCGTGAAGCCGCCGGTCCCGGGCGAGGGTGAAGGTCCTGCTGCTCCGCCTGCCGGTCCGGCACACCTTGATGATGAAAACAAGCCGATTCCGCCGCACCTCCGTGATCAGGCTGCGAAGGAACAGGCTGTTGAGGCTGAGACCGAGGAGGTCGAGGCTGAATAATCCCTGACGCTGAGATGAGTGTCACTTTTCATAGCTGATAGCTACCCCCAATTTTCCATTTTTCCGTTTTCATCTGATTTTTGCATTATATGACCACTGTCCGACATCAATAATGCGTTCCGCTGTATGGTTCTCATACAGCGGTTTTTTTTATCAGTGACAGCCATGCCGAAGAGGCAGGCGTTGTGGTATCGTGAGGCTTACACTCCAAATCCCGGTGCGCATCCGATTCAGCACAAGGTGCAAAAATTGACGGAACAACTCCTCACTCCTCACTGCTCACTTGACCTTCTCCCTCCTTCCTCTTACCTTCTACCTCCTCCTTCTCACCTGAATGTTGGTTTCCCGACAGATTAAGAGCTCGCCGCAAATCATGCGGCGAGCTCAGTTTGTCGATAAAGTGCTTTTGATGTGCCTGCGGCACATTTTTGCGGGGACGCTGTCCCCGCACCCCTGCCAAAGGGATACTATCCCTTTGGAA
>JAEELE010000114.1 GCA_016288755.1 Oscillospiraceae bacterium | reverse complement strand
CGGTCGTCTCCTCGGTCGTCGTTGTTGTCTCCGGCGCGGGAACGGTCGTTTCCTCGGTCGTGGTCGTCGTCTCCGGCGCGGGAACGGTCGTTTCCTCGGTCGTGGTCGTCGTCTCCGGTGCGGGAACGGTCGTGTCCTCGGTCGTCGTCTCCGGTGCGGGAACGGTCGTTTCCTCGGTCGTGGTCGTCGTCTCCGGCGCGGAATCGGTCGTTTCCTCGGTCGTGGTCGTTGTCTCCGGTGCGGGAACAGTCGTGTCCTCGGTCGTCGTTGTCTCCGGCGCGGGAACGGTCGTGTCCTCGGTCGTCGTCGTCTCCGGTGCGGGAACGGTCGTGTCCTCGGTCGTCGTCGTTGTCTCCGGTGCGGGAACGGTCGTGTCCTCGGTCGTCGTTGTCTCCGGTGCGGGGACGGTCGTTTCCTCGGTCGTCGTTGTCTCCGGTGCGGGAACGGTTGTGTCCTCGGTCGTCGTCGTCTCCTCGGTCGTCGTCGTCTCCTCGGTCGTGACAGTCGTCTCGGCGGTCGTCGTCTCGGTCGTGGTTTCCGTAGTTGTCGTCTCGGTCGTGGTTTCCGTAGTTGTCGTCTCGGTCAATGCGGTCGTTTCCTCGATCACAAATTCCGCCGTCAGCGTGCCCGTGTAATTGCCGATGCCCTGAACCTCCGCATAGCCGGTGCCCGGGTCGGTATTCTCGCGGAACACCACCTGATAATCCCGATCGGCAATGAGCTCATGCTCGGGGTCGCCCGCAAACACATGCACGGACGGGCACAGCGGCGCACCGGTCTCGCTGAGAACGGTTTCTTCCAGCACGATGCGTCCCAGCGCGGCGGGCTCGATCACAAATTCGAGCGACAGATCGCCGGTGAAATTGCCCTTTCCCTCGACCAGAACCGCCGAAGAACCCGCGTCGGTGTTCTTCCGGTAGGAGAGCGTGTAGTCATCCGGCGTGAGCACATAACCGTTTTCCAGCTCCAGATGCACCGCGGGCTCCTTCGGGCTGCCGCTGTAAACCGGATCGTCATAATCGGCAAGCACTGCCGCTGTGATCTCAGACATATCTGCCGGACGGATCGTGAAGCTCCTCGCAGCCGTTCCGGTGTAATTCCCTGTGAAGGTCACTGTGACCGACGCCTCGCCTGCATTCCGGTTTTTCGCATAGCTGACGATATATTCGTCCGCGCGCAGTACCGTTCCGCCGACAGAGACCTGCACTGCGGGCTCATAGGCAGCGCTGCCGTCAAAGGTGATGAACTGATATTCCGGCATGATCTCTGCGGTCTCGCTGATATCCGCCGGGACAATGTCAAACACATACTGCAGCTCGCCTGTATAGCTCCCCTTGCCCTTGATCAGCGCAGTGCCCTCGCCGACATTCGTATTTTCGCCGTAGGTCACCGTGAAGGTCTCGCCCTCGATCAGCGTGTCCGGGTCCGCTGCGAGAAAATGCGGCGTCAGCTGCGCGCCGGTGTATGCGTGCGAGAGATATTCCGGTTCAAACATGTCGTCTGTCAGCGGCGCGGGCACGATCGTGAACTGCAGCGTCTTTGTGCCGGTGTAATCGCCGGTGCCGCTGATCTCAACGGACGCTTTGCCGGGCAAAATGTTGTCGTGATAATGCAGCTCGTAATCCGTACCCTCAAGAAGCGCCGCGCCGTTTGCCTCAACGCCGACCTCCGGCGTCTGCGCGCTGCCGTTCCATATGCATTCGCTTTGGAGCACTTCAGCGCTGCTGTCTGCGATGTCATAGGGCAGGATCTCGAAGGACAGATTCACCTCGCCGGTATAATTGCCCTTGCCGGTGACGTTCACCTGCGCCAAGCCTGCGTGGGTGTTGCGGGAATATGTCACCGTGTAATCGGTGCCCGCGCGCCACGGCGTTTCGCCCGAGAACAGCACCTCGGGGGTCTGCGCCGCTCCGCTGAATGACACGGATGATTCGGCGAGACTGACAAGCTCTGCATCCAGCGGCATCGGCTCGATCTGATATTCTGCACGGAGCTCGCCGGTATAGTTGCCGAGGAAGGTCACCGTGACCGACGCCGTTCCGGCATTGCGCGCATTCTCATAATTGCGGTTGAAGCTCGCGGTCAGCTCCGTCTCGCCGATGACCGCGGTCACGGAGGGCAGATGGTTTTCGCCGTCATACACGGCAGAATCGTATTCGAGGCGGAGCACGCAGTTCTCCGCAGTGACCGCAAACGGCACGATCTCAAAGGGCAGCTCAACGGTGCCGGTGTAGTTGCCCTTGCCCTTGACGGTGACCAGCGCCGGACCGGCATTGAGATTGTCCTGATAGGTCACGGTATAATCCTGATCGGCGGTCAGAACAGTATCGTCCGCGAGACTGCGCACACCGATCTGCGGCTTGATCAGCGAGCCGGTGAATGCAATCGGCAGCTCCTCCGTGATCTCCGCGAGGAACATCGCGTCATCGGAGAGGTCGAGCGGGAGAATCTCAAAGGAAGCGGTCAGCTCGCCCTGATAGGCGCCGATGCCCGTGACGGTCAGCGCGGCTGTTCCGCAGTCGGTGTTGTCTGCATAGGAGATGCTGTAATCCTCGCCTGCATGCAGCACGCGCACGCCGTCAGTCACGGTCACATCGGGCTCCTGTGCCGCGCCGGTATAGTAGGCTTTGCGGTTCTTTTCCATGTCCGTTTCCGCGAAGCTGAGCGAGAACGCAGACAGATCGATGCGGGACGGGTCAAAGGGCTTTTCGACCGTGCCGGTGTAGTTGCCCAGACCGGTGACCGTGAGCGGCGAGCCGTTTTCGCCGAAAGAAAAGCTGTAATCGGTTTCCGGCGTCAGCGCGTTGCCCTGCGCATCCGTGACGGAGAAATCCGGCGCGAACACCTTCGCAGGGTCACGGTCGGCATTGACAAAGAGCCAGATATTCGCAGCTTCGAGCGGCTGCGGCGCGATCGTGAAGTCCGCCGATGCCGTGCCGCCGACATACATGCTGTCTGCCGAAGCCGTGAGCGCCACGGTGCCGGTCCCCGCGTCCTTGTTGTCGGAATAGACCGCGGTGTAATCCTCGCCTGCCTTGAGGAGGATTTCCGTGCCGTCGCTGTTCGTGAGCGTGACGGTCAGCGGCGGCTCCTGCGCACTGCCGTCATAGACGCAGCTGTCGGCAGTGATCTGCACGCGCGCGTCAGAAAGTGCAGTGAGCTTCGGCAGCGTTTCGGTACAGGTGTGACCGCAGCCCGAGCACACGCGCGTGACAACGCCCTCGTGATCGACCGTCGGGAGCGTGACCTCGCCGGTTTCGTAGGTGTGCGCAAAGGTGAGCGTGTATTCCTCCGCGAGCTTCGGGTTGTATTTCGGATAGATGCGCACCGTGGCGCTGACCCGCTCCGGGTCAAACTCCGCCACCGTGAATTCCTGCTCGATCTCGAGACTGCCGGGGCGGTCGGGCGTGAGATATTCCGCGCCCTCGGTGAACTCCATGACCATCTCACTGTTGTCCGGCGAGGACGGCGCACTGATCCTCGTCCAGATGTACAGCCCCTCACCGGCATCGAGGTCCTCCGGAATCTCTGCGCTGAACAGATATTTGTCGGAGCTGCGGGAGGAATTCCAGAACACGTCATAGGCAGTCGGGACCGTGAATGTCTCAGTCTCCCCGCATCTGGAGCAGACGAGCGTCACATTGCCGTTTTCGTCCGGGTCGCCGGAGAGCACAAAATCGTGTCCTGCGGTCATGACCGTCTTCGCAAGCGTGCCGGGCGCAGACGTATCAATGCTGTAGAACGTGACTGTGTCATTGTTCCATGTATACCAGACCAGCCTGCCGCCGTTGAGCACAGGCACGCAGTCAGAGAGCTCGCCCGCATAGGTCTGCACGGTGCCGGAGGGCTTTCCGGTGCCGTCGATCACGGTGTAATTGACCTGACTCCCCTGCTGCCAGAGCACCGCGAACGCATCGTCGCTCAGCTGCACCAGATGCGGCGTCTGCCCCTTTGCAGCGCCGTCCGGATACTCCGTCAGCGCATAACGCATGACATTGGCGTCGCTGAGCGCATCCTTCGGCACTGCCGCGATCATGATATTGCGCGTGAACGGGTCGCTCCAGTTGTTGTAATATTCCGACATTCTGGACTGATCCACCGTGTTGTACGCAACGAGAAAATGCGTGCTGCTCTGCAGAAATCCGCCTGCCGAGCAGCCGGTATAGTTGACGTCGTACATATCCGTTTCGCTGCCTGCATCGGGGATGGTCACCATGTTGACCTCCGTCGACGAGGACCGCATGAAGCCGCCGGTCGTGAAATCCTTGCTGAGCTCCTGCAGCACGATCGAGCGCGGATAGAAATCGCCGTGATCGAGCATGACGATGTGATTGCCATGCAGCAGCACAAACTGATTGAACGAATGGCTGACATAGCCGCCGCCGTATTCGACCTCATAGGTGGAATCGGTGATCCTGTCGGTGTCCATATCAAACTGGATCGTGACATTTGCCTGATGGTTGTAGCCGTTTTCGTCCGTGTACATCTCATGCGCGGTGTGTACAATGAGGTATTTGCCGTTGTCCGCAAAGCGCACCGCGCCGGAATCAAAGGGGACGGTGGTGTTCGCGCCCGACAGCTGATCGTGTCCCGTCAGCGTCCAGTCCGCTGTGTATTCCGCGATATCAAACACGGGCAGCGCGTCGGATTCATCGGGGTTGTCCTGTCCGCTGACCAGATAGTAGCTGCCGTCGGAGCCGGTATAGAAGCCGCCCCAGACCGGAAGCTGCAGCGGGAGCAGCATGCGGTCGGTCAGCTGAAAATCCGCATCGTAATACTCGATCAGCGCCTTTCCGCTCTCCGCGCCGCCCTGCACGCGCATCCAGCCGTCTGTGAGCGGCAGCAGCGCGGATTTCACGGTCGTTGTCCAGCGGCTGTAGTTGTAGGCGCCGACATTTTTGCCGCTGAAGCCCGTGCAGAGCAGGGCATTCCCATCGGCTGCGGACGGCACCGCAGGCACTGCCGACAGCGCCAGCACCGCCGCAGAAAGCATCGCAAGCAATCGACTTTGCAGTTTCATAGATGAACTCCTTTCCGTCGGGTGGTCGAAAGATATACCAATATTATAGCATATTTTGGTGAAAAAAGCAACGGGGAAGTAAAAATATTTCGCCCGGTCTGTGCGCAGATACAGAAAAGCCCGCCTGTGCAGCGGGCTTTCGGATTTCAGTTTCGCCTCAGTTGCCGCGGTAGAGCGCCGTGCCGAAGAATACCCGGTCGAAGAAATCGCGGGTCTTGTCCTCGCCGAGCGCCTTCTTGAAGACGTCCGTGGAGACACCGCCCTTTTCGATCAGACCGTCGCTGTATACCTTGGTGAAGCCGATCTGCCTTCTGACGATCTCGTCGCTGCTCTTCTCAAGGCGCTCAGTCTCCGCGAGATAGGTATCGAGCGCATCCGCAAAGAGCTGACTGTTGCGTGCCTCGTCGTCCTTTTTGAGCTGCTTGTGCATGAAGACCTTGAGATAGGTGTCATACCAGTGCGGCTCGACCGCAAGCTCCTCCACATCCCTCCAGCGGTCGACCAGCCCCTGCAGAGCCGCCTGCACGGCGCTGTATTCGGCGCTGCCCGTGTCGCCCGCAAGATCGTAGAATTCGACATAGGATTTGCGGTTATTGAGAATATACATGAAATCGAGCGTGCACAGCGGCACATTCTTTTCGGTCGGCGTGATCATGAAGGAGACCATCTGCATAAAGCCCATGTCCGCCGTCATCACGGAGAGATTGCCGAGCTCCTCGACCCGATACTGATCGACATGAAACTTCATGATGCCGTAAAAGCGCATATCCGTGTATTCGCCTGCATCGAGCTGCGTGACCGTGTAATCCTCCTGCACCCGACTGAGCCCGTCCGCGATCATTTCGTACATGACCTTTTTGTTTTTGCTGCCGATCACATTCAGAACGATGACCAGAACGATCACCAGCAACAGCAGAATCAGGAAAAATATCCCGATGCCCTTGCGTATCTTCTTTGCTTTCATGCTTCAATCCTCCGATGATTTGATGTACTACATTATAACACATTCTCCTGAAAAACGCAATGGGAGAAGTGTATAAAAATCAACTGCCGCATGAAATTGGGGGCAAAAACTGAGCCGGGCACTGCCCGGTTCAAGCATATTCTCATAAAAAACGCAATGAGTCATACGAACATCGGGGTTCCGCTGCGCTGCCGGGGTGTCAAAACTGAGCCGGGCACTGCCCGGTTAAAACATATTCTCATAAAAAACGCAATGGGTCATACGAACGTCGGGGTTCCGCTGCGCTGCCGGGGCGTCAAAACGGAGCCGGGCACTGCCCGGTTGACACAGGGATATCCTGCGTGATATAATTTCAGTATTCCGATGAAGGGAGGGAACATGGTTTGAATCAGTATTTGAAATGCACGGCGGTTTTCGCCGCGGCGATTATGCTGGCAGGCTGTGTCAAAATATCCGAGGTCAGCTCGCCCGCAAAGCAGGAATCCAGCCGGATCACCGAGGAGACAACGGCCGCAGCCGAAACGACAACCCTTGCGCAGACCGAAACGACCGCGGCTTCGGGCGGTCTGCTGCACGCGCCGGAGGAGCTCTGCATGACCGATACCGACGGAACCGGCACGCACTATCAGTTCACCTATGACGGCAGGACGTTCGACGCGGTCTATACGCCGGACAACTGGAAGATCGTCGATTCGTGGCAGATCACGGACCGCAGCGATATGGTGCTGATCTGTGCGGCGCTCAGAGAGATCCACCCGATCCACGGCGCGGATATGGTCTCCTTCCGCGATGCCGAGGACATGGCATACGAGTGGGAGCAGCACAACCTCGCCTATCAGATGCTGTCTGACGATTCGCCGTGGAAGAACAACGCAAAGGATGTGGACATCAACCCAGCCGATCAGGGCAAGAGCGTCTTTGAACTCTACCGCGACCGGCTCGGCGCATAGCAGCGCGCGGCGTTTCCTTCCGGGAGCGCCGCTTTTTTTCTGAACATTACATAAAAAACCAGGCGGTTTCTTCATGTTTTCGGCGTTTTGTTCATTGACCGCCGCGGATTCCTCTGATATAATGGCGATGGAAGAACTCTTCCAAATTTTTTTCAGGGGGATTTAAAAATGAAAAACCGAAAAAGAATGGGGCGATTGACTGCCATGCTTGTCGCAGGCTGCCTGAGCTTCTCGGCAATGACACTGCCGGAAACCGTCTGGGGCAGCCCGCCGAATGCCGTCACCGCCGCAGCGTTTCACGACGATGACCTCGTGATGCGCTACAACAGCCCCGCAGGCACGCACAACGAGAACAACGCCTGGGACAACAGCGAATCGTTCTACCGCGCGCTGCCGCTCGGGAACGGCAGGATCGGTGCAACGGTCTACGGCAACTGCCCCGAGGAGTGGTTCGACCTCAACGAATGCACGGTCTGGAGCAGCGGTCCGGGCAACAACAATCACGACGGCGCTGCCAATTATCTCGGGCAGGTCCAGCAGATGATCGCAGCCGGGCAGTACAGTCAGGCGGACGGTGTCATCTCCGCAAACATGATCGGCGGCGGGCAGGCCAAATATCAGAAGGTCGGCATGCTCAGGCTCAGCCTCGGGCACACCGATGTCGGCAGTTATTCGCGTCAGCTCGACCTCAATGACGCCGTCGCAAAGACAACATATACCTGCGGCGGCAAGACCTATACCCGCGAAACCTTTGTCAGTCACCCGGATGAGGTCATGGTCACGCGCATCTCGTGCGATGCGCCGGGCTCTGTGTCGCTCTCCGCGGGCTATGCCGACATCTTAAACGGCGTCAGCGAAACCGACGGCAATGACACACTCGTCGCAAACGGGCACGGCGACAACGATCTCTTCGTCCGCGGCGCTGTGTATTTCTCCACACGCTCAAAATTCATCAATGACGGCGGCTCCGTTTCCGCGGGCAGCGGCAAGGTCACGGTCTCCAATGCGGATTCTGTGCTGATCCTGACCGTCGTCCGCACAAACTATATCGACAGCAAGACCTGCAACGGCGACGAAAAGGGCGACGCCGCAAAGGATATCGCAAGGGTCGCGGACATGAGCTATGACGACCTGTACGCAAGACACATCAAGGATTATCAGTCGCTGTTCCACCGCGTCGACGTCGATCTCGGCGGCGACAGCACCGCAGCACTGACGAAGATGACCCCCGCACGCATTGCGGATTTCTCGAAGGACAACGACCCGAAGATGGTCAAGCTGCTGTTCCAGTACGGCAGATATCTGATGATCTCCGCCTCGCGCGATTCGCAGGCGATGAACCTGCAGGGCATCTGGAACAAATTCTCCGCGCCGGCATGGGGCAGCAAGGCGACGACCAATATCAACTACGAAATGAACTACTGGCCCGCCTTCACGACGAACCTTGCCGAATGCTTCACGCCGTTTGTCGAGAAGGCAAAGGCGCTGCAGGCAAACGGAAACGAAACTGCGAAGGTGCATTATGGCATTTCGACAGGCTGGGTGCTGCACCACAACACCGACCTGTGGAACCGTACCGCTCCGATCGACGGCGCATGGGGGCAGTGGCCCGTCGGCGGCGCGTGGATCTCCAACATGCTCTACGACGCCTACCGCTTCAATCAGGACGAGGATTATCTCGCCGATATCTACCCGGTCATTTCGGGCAGTGCAGCCTTCCTCGATCAGCTCATGATCAATCAGAAGGTCAACGGGCAAGAGTACGCCGGCATCAGCCCGAGTGCTTCGCCGGAGCTTGCGATCCCGAATACCAACGGCGCCAACTGCAGCTTCAGCGTCACGATGGACAACGCGATCTGCCGCGAGCTCTTCAAGGACGTGACAGAGGCATCGACCATTCTGAACAAGGACGCCGATCTGAGAAGCAGCCTGCAGTCGAAGCTCACACTGCTTCGCCCCGAATTCATCGGCAGCTGGGGACAGCTTCAGGAGTGGGCAGCAGACCTTGACAATTCCCGTGAGACACACCGCCACATTTCCCATATCTACGGCGTTTTCCCGGGCTCTGAGGTCAATCACGAAACCAACGGCACCGTTGCCAAGGCTGCGGAGACCTCGCTCAAGGCAAGAGGCGACGCGGGCACGGGCTGGTCGGAGGCATGGAAGCTCAACTGCTGGGCACGCCTCGGCGACGGCGCACACGCCTACAACCTCATCCGCCTGCTCATTACGCCGATGAACGGCACCGAATCCGGCAGACTCTACGACAATCTCTGGGACGCGCATCCGCCCTTCCAGATCGACGGCAATTTCGGCTTCACCTCCGGCATCGCGGAGATGCTGCTGCAGAGCCAGAACGACATGATCCAGCTGCTGCCCGCAATCCCCTCTCAGTGGAGCGAGGGTCACGCAAACGGGCTCCGCGCCAGAGGCAATTTCGAGATCAGCAAAATGGAATGGGCAGAGGGCAAGCTCACCGCTGTCACGGTCAAGTCCAATTCCGGCGGCGTCTGCAATCTGCAGTACGGCGGGAACCGGATCAGCTTTGAGACCGAAAAGGGCAAGTCCTACACGCTCAACGGCAATCTGCAGTTCACCGATGACACCGAGACGCTGATGAACATTGCGCTCAATCAGAAGGTGACCGCATCGGGCGCCGAGACCGGCGAGCCTGCCGAAAACCTCGTCGACGGCAGCTCGGTCAGCAAGTGGAGCCACATCGACGGGCTCAGCGGCGAGTGGGTGCAGATCGAACTCGAAAAGCCCGCTGCATTCTCGCGCTACACCGTCACCTTCGCGGGCGATGAGGACATTCAGTACAACGCGAGAGACTTCCGCCTGCGCGTCAGCTCTGACGGCAAGGCATGGGTCGATGCCGATACGGTCAACGGCAACACGCGCACGGTCTACAACAAAAATGTCAAGGTCGGTTCGGCGAAATACATCCGTCTCGAGATTGACACCGCCACGCAGAACAACGACGGCGGCGCGCGGGTCGCGGAGCTGGAGCTCTGGGGCGATGCGTCGGCGGCAAAGGCACGCACCCCCTACCGGACCGTCGAGGCAGAGGCGTTCAGCGCGGTCAGCTCGATCGAAAACGAGCGCAAGGACGACGGCAGCGTCAACATTGGCTTCATTGAGGACGGCTCCTATGCGGTCTACCGCGGCATGGACTTTGAATGCGGCGCCGCTGGCTTTACAGTCAGCGCGGCGAGCAACACCGAGGGCGGCACGATCGAGCTGCGCATCGGCAGTGTAGACGGCACGCTGATTGGCAAATGCGCGGTGACAAACACCGACGGCTGGCAGGAGTATCAGACCTTCACCTGCGATGTGACGCCTCTGAAGGGCGTGCAGGACCTCTATATCGTATTCCGGGGCGATGAGGGCTACCTGATGAATGTCGATTCGTTCCGGTTCAGAGGGCTCTGGGGCGACGTCAACTGCGACCGGCAGATCGACGCGCGCGACCTGACGCTCTGCAAGCGCGCGATCCTGACAAAGGATGACAGCTTCCTCACGCCGATGGGCAGTGCCGATGCCGACTGCGACAGCGACGGCAAAATCACTGCGGACGACGCAAAGCGCATTCTCTCTTATCTGCTCACAGGAAAATAACAGCCGCGAAGGACTCAGGGCGAAAAGCTCTGGGTCCTTCTGCGTGCTTTTGCGCAGCGGCGCTTCATCATCAGGTGTGTATCAAAGCAGCGTCCGGATTTCAGACGGCTGAATCGGGAAGGCGGACAGACCGCTTGACAAAAGCATCAATCGTATGCTATGATATAATCAGATATTTGTATATTTCAGACGGAGACTGTGAGCGAAAAGAGGGTGAAGCTATGACCGTTGTGGAGCTGCTTGATGAACGTCCGATCAATAATGTGGTAGGCACTGTTGCGTTTTCCCCGGATAAGGTGATCTATGTCGGCGGAGATGCCGCAAAGCAATTTACTGCACGGAGGCTCCCGGTCCTGCGGAGATACTTCGACCGCAAGGGTCTCACCGCGCTGGAGATCGAATATGTGCAGGTCAAGCGCGACTCCCTGCGGGATATCATCGAAAAGCTCGAGGGCATTTATTCTGCAAACGATGACTGCAGATTCCATGTCGAGGTCACAGGCGGCGAGGACCTGATCCTGATCGGACTCGGCGTTCTGTGCGAACGGCATCCGGAGATCGAGCTCTGCCAGATCAGCAGCAGGCTGCGGAGCCTGCGCGCCTTTTCGATCGGCAGCGAGGACGGCAGAAGGCTCGATGTTTCGTGCTCCAACACCGTCGAGGAAAATCTGCTGCTGCACGGCGCCTCGATCATCTGTGCGGACGGCAGCGACTGTATTCCGGGCGGCTATGTCTGGACGGTCGAATTCATGTGCGATGTCATGCTGATGTGGAATGCGTGCAGCAAAGGCATTCGGGAGGGGCTGACGGAATCGGCGCCGAATGCCTGGAACAAAGTCGTCTCGCAGCTCGGTGCGCTCGATGCCGAGCAGGGCGCCCGCGAAGACCGCAACCGCATCACGATCGCGAGCCCCTGTTTCCGTGACAGCTATCTGACCGGCGAAAACGGCGATCTGTTCTATGAATATCTGTGCTTTTTCATCCGCTCAAATCTGCTGGACTGCCGCGTTGAGGAGGATGATACCTACATCGAATTCAAGAACGATCAGGTCCGGCAGTGCCTGACGAAGGCGGGCTTGCTGCTGGAGCTGAAGATCTATATGATCTGCTCGGAGCTGCTCGGTCCGCGCGGCGGCGACTGCCGCACCGGCGTCACGGTCGACTGGGACGGCGACGATGACTTCTCTGCCGCTGACAAATTCCGCACCGACCCGGACGATCCCGATTCCACCGTCGACACGACCAATGAGATCGACGTCGCGGCGATCTGCGGAATGACGCCTTGCTTTATCTCCTGCAAAAACGGCATTTTCAACGCAGAGGAGCTGTACAAGCTCTATTCGGTCTGCGAGCGCTTCGGCGGCGGCTACGGGAAAAAGATCATTGTCACGACGAATTCCTCGCATTCCCTCGGCAGCACAAGACCGCATCTGCTGCAGCGTGCCGCGGATATGGGCATCGAGATCATCGAAAATGTGCACGAAAAGAGCGATGACGAGCTGACCGATGCGCTGGCGCTTGCAATGGCGCTGCCAAAGGCAAAGCTCCCGACCGCATAACGAACTCAGAAAGGAACAGGTGAATCTTATGAACACTCTGAAACGGATGATTTGCTGCTGTGCGGCTGCATTCACCGCCTGCTGCTGCATTCCGGAGACCTTTGCGGCAGCCTCCGCCGCGGAGGACAGACGCATCATCGTGTCGCTCGGCGATTCCTATTCCTCCGGCGAGGGCATCGAGCCCTTTTTCGGGCAGGAGCAGGAAAACGCCGTGAAGGTGCAGGATGAGGACTGGCTTGCGCACCGTTCACAGCTCTGCTGGTCGGGACAGCTGACGCTCCCGGGCGTCTCCGGCACGATGGCGGAGCACCGCGGCGAAAACTGGTTCTTCGTCGCTGCATCCGGCGCGGAGACCGTGCATCTGAAAAACAGCTTTGTCAAGCGCTACACGCTCAAGGATGTGCAGGGCTCCAAGGCGCTGGCGCCGCAGCTGGACGTGTTTGACGGCATCGCGCCGGGAACGGTCGACTATGTGACGCTCTCGCTCGGCGGCAATGACGCAGGATTTTCAAGCATCATCACCTGTGCTGCGGGCTTCGGCGACACCGATCTGACGACCAAGCTCGAGCAGGTCTGGACGCATTTTTACGAGGCAGGCGGCATCCGCGAGAATCTGAAGCAATCGTATTATGATATTTCGGAGGCAGCGGGTCCGCAGGCGAGGATCATTGTCGCGGGCTATCCGCCGCTGCTGTCGCCGGACGGCAACCCGTGGATCAAGGCTGCAAACTGCACCGCAGTCAATGAAGCCACTGCGTTGTTCAATGATGAGATCGAACGCCTTGTTGCCGAGTGCAGCGACGAGGGCTTAAACATCTTCTTTGTGCCGGTGGAGGAGGAATTCGCAGGGCATGAGGCTTATGCCGAGGACGCCTATCTCAACGGCGTCGTGCTCTTTGCGCAGGCACAGGATCTCGACAAAAACACCTTTGTCAGCTCGTATTCCGTGCACCCGAACGCGGAGGGCGCCAAAGCCTACGCCAGAGCCGTGCAGGCGGTGATCGACCGGCTCGAGGCGGAGAACACGGTCGCTCCGGCGCTGCAGCTCAGCATGAGCACGGACGCTCAGCCGACCGCCGCCGGAGATACGGTCGCAGTCGAGGTGATGGTCAGCACCGACGCGGAGCAGCCGGTCGATGTATCGCTCCGCTTCAACGGTTCGGATGAAGCCGCTGACAGTGCCGTGCTGTCGGTCGCACCGGGCGAAACGGCGCTGTACAGATTCACCTATCAGATCACCGAAGCGGATGCCGCTGCAGGATTTGCGCATGTCAGTGCGGAAGCGGCGATCCCGGGCAGCGATCAGGCGCCCGAATCGGCAGAGCTGGTGATTCCGGTCACAGCCCCGCAGGCACAGCGTGGGACATTCACCTATCTCGATGAAAACGGCACAGCGCAGTCGGTCGAAGCCGTGATCCTGAGCGGCAGCGAAACGGAGCTTGCCCCGGGCTGGTATGCCGCAGAGAATACCCTCCAATTTGACGATGCACTGAACCTCAGCGGCGACGTCTGGCTGATTCTCACGGACGGCTGCACACTGACGCTCTCATCGCTGACCGGCTCAGGCGCGCTCTGCGTATACGGGCAGGAATCGGGCTCCGGCGCGCTAGTGCTCTGCGGCGGCGCATCGGTCGGCAGCTACTATCAGTACGGCGGCAGTGTGCGGCTTGAGACCGATGCCGAATACGCACTGACCGCAGAGACTGCGATCGTGCTGTCGGGCGGAACATTTGCGGCAGACAGCGGCATTTCCGCTGAACGCATCACGCTTGCGTATCAGAAGGACACGGACAGCATCCGTGCCGAAAAGTATTCCGCGCAGACGCTGGAGACGGAAACGGGCTGTGCGTTTGTGACGCGGGAGCGCGTGCTGTCGGCAGATACCCTGATCTGCAGCAGCTTGCCGGAATTTGTGTATACAGGCAGCGCACAGGCGCCCGGAAAAGCCGACCTCACCGGTTTGCTCCGCTATCAGATCCCGGTCTTTGAGGGAACGGTCGATGCGGACGCTGTCGGCGGGAAAACGCTGTATCCCTATCCGATCGCAGCAGAATCGGATATTCCGAGCGAGGTTTTCAGCTTCCGCACGCTGACTGACGCGGATTTCACGATCGGCAGCATTGAGCCCGGTATTGACGCGGGCGAATACAGCATCGAAATTCTCGGTGCGGGCGCATATACCGGCAGTGCGCCGGTGCGCTGGCAGATCACTGCCGCCGACGTCAGCGGCGAGATCGCCGTCACCGCAGAGCAGCCGCTCTGTGCAGGTGAAGCGATCACTGCGGAGAGCCTTTCGTTTGCCGCGCATACCCCGACGGCACAGCTTCTGCTGGACAGACTGGCAAACGGCGAAGCATCGGCTGCGGTCACGCTGCTCTCTGACGGCGAACCGGTCGGCAGCGCACCGGAAGCGGGCGAATATCTCTGCCGGGTCGTCATCACCGATGCCGCGGACGGGAATTTTGTGCCGGTCGAAGCACAGATCGCCGTCACGGTCATCGCCGCCGCGCAGATCGCGGACGACGAAACGCTGTGCGGCTGGGCAGAGAACGATTACCGCAAAAAGACCGGGTCGGAGGTGTCCGCGTCGGTCACGGAGAAGGCAAACGGACAGATCACGGTCACGCTGACCGATGCCGACGGAAACACCGTCGACACCTATGTGATCGACACGGCGACCGGCACCGGCACGAACAACGCAGGCGAGACGGTCGATCTCCCGCAGACCGGCGTCACCGCTGCAGACAGCATGCTCCTGATGCTCTGCGGCTGGCTTCTGACCGCTCTGGGCGCAGCAGCCGTGATCGGGTCGGGCGTTTTCCGCCGGAGAGATGAAACGGAATCCGGTCGCTGAATGAATCCGATGTATGACGGGCTCTGCTTGGACGGAGCCCGTTTTCCTTGTACCCATTGCATTTTCTCAGTTCATATGTTATAATAGAGGCACAGCATTCCGAATACGCAGTGCGGAGGTGAAGGTGTGTACTATGTACTGGATTTTATCTCACTCAATTATACAGCGCTTCTGATTCTGGTGGGCGCTGCGGTCATTCTCTACGCAAACCGAAGTATGCACATCCGCGGTACACGGCTCGCCGGGGCAATTCTGATTCTGGTGCTGATTCTTCTGCTTTTGAATTATCTGGAATACTGGACCGAAACCTATCATCACGGTGTCGTGTGGAATTATATCAAAACATCCGGCATTTACTGCATCTATCCGCTGCTGCCGCTTCTGGAAACCTTTCTGGTTGCAAAGCATTCAAAGACCTATTCCGTACTGCTGATCGTGCCGTACATCCTGTTCTGCTTCTTCGAGATCGCGGATCTGTTCGGCGCCGGAATCACATATTACTTTTTAAAGCCCCACATCTTTCAGGCCGGTTTTCTGCGGCCCCTCCCGATTCTGATGAGCTGCTTTTATCTGTTTGTCTTCACGGTGGAATCGCTGCAGCTGATCAAAAACGGAAGACGATTTCAGTCGATCATCGTGCTGTTTTTCGCACTCACGATGCTGCTGACCGCTTTTCTTGAATATGAAAACATCGTCACAAACCGTCTGGGTGAGGTCATCGCCTTTGAAATGATCGTCTATACGGTGTATCTGGTCGCGCTCGATTACAACGATACCCGCGCCGAGCTGCACCAGAAGGACATCGAGCTTGAAAAGAGCAAGCTCACGCTGATGCTCTCGCAGATCAAGCCGCATTTCATCAACAATTCGCTGCTGGCGATCCGTGAGCTCTGCTATGAAGACCCTGAGCGCGCCGCCGAGCTGATCGACCACTTTTCCGCCTATCTGCGCAATAATCTCTCCGCCACCGACAGCGGCAGGCTGGTCCCCTTCACGGAGGAGCTCAATGCCGTGCGCGAATATATCGCGCTGGAATACGCCGATGAGACCAAGCAGTTTCAGGTGGAATACGATCTGCGCTTCACAGACTTCATGCTGCCGGCGCTGAGCGTGGAGCCGCTGGTCGAGAATGCGCTCAAGCACGGCGTCGACCGCTATTCGCCCGATGCGCGCGTCCGCATCGTCTCCTATGCGGCAGAGGGCAGCGTGATCATTGAGATCCGCGACAACGGCAGCGGCTTTGAGGAAAATGCCGAGACCTTCGGCAAAAACAGCATCGGACTGAAAAACACGGAATCGAGACTGAAGCTGATGTGCAGCGGCACGCTGACCGTTGCACGCGAGGACGGCTGGACGGTCGTCACGATCCGGATTCCGGATGAAAGGAGCAATACAACATGCATACCATTACAGTAGACGACGAACAGCTTGCGGTCAAATCCCTGCAGCGCATCCTGCGAAGGATCGACCCCGAGGGCATCCACGAGGGCGTGCTCTATGCAGACGCCTTTCTGCACTACATCGGAGAGAATCAGCCGGATATCGCCTTTGTGGATGTCGACCTGCCCGGCATTGACGGCATCACGCTGATGAAGCAGGCTGCGGAGCTCGTGCCGGACATGAACATCATTCTCTACACGGGGCATCCCGAATTCAAGGCGGATGCGATGGACAGCTTTGCGAGCGGCTATCTCGTCAAGCCGGTCACACAGCCCGATCTGGAAAAGGCGCTTGCACATCTGCGGCATCCGCTGCGCAGCATCCGCGTGCAGTGCTTCGGGCATTTTGAGGTCTTCGTCAACGATATCCCGCTGAAATTCGAGCGCAAGGGCAGCAAGGAGGTTCTCGCGTTTCTGATCGACCGCCGCGGCGCCGAGGTCTCCGACGACGAGCTGCGCACGCTGCTGTGGTCCGACGGGGAGGACACCGCCAAGAAACGCAATTACATCCACAACATCATCTATGATATCCGCAGCACGTTTTCCTCCTTCGGCATCGGGGAGGTCATCAACAGCCGCCACGGCTACTACAGCATCAATGTGAAGAAGGTCCGCTGCGATTATTACGACTACCTCGACGGCAAGCCGGTGCGTGCCGCCAAGCTCGGCAAATACATGGAGCAGTATCCGTGGTCGCAGAAGACCAAAGCGGCACTTTTCTCCTGATTTATGGAAAAAACAGATTTGCCCCCTTGACAATGCCTGTCGGATGTGCTATGATATGGAACGGCGCCCGGGAATTCTGAGCCCGGGCGCCTGCTTTGTGAAGGAGGAATCCGTATGCACACAGCCGCTGTGGATATGACATCCGGCAGGGAACCGCAGCTGATCATCCGGTTTGCGCTGCCGCTGCTGGCGGGAAATCTGCTCCAGCAGCTCTATAATCTCGCAGATACCGCGATCGTCGGCAAGCAGCTCGGCGATGACGCGCTTGCTGCCGTCGGGGCGACCGGCTCTGTGACCTATCTGTTCTACACGCTCTGTCTCGGGCTCGCGACCGGCGCGGGCATCATGATCGCGCAGTTTTTCGGCGCCGGTGCAATGCAGCGGATGCGCGCCGCTGTCTGGAACTCCGCGCTGGTGACTGCCGCATTCGGCGTCATGATCAGCCTTGTCTCCGTCATTCTGACAAAACCGGTCCTGCAGCTGATGCACACCGACCCCGGGCTGATCGACCTCTCCGTGCAGTATATGCGCATCACCTGCGGCGGAACGCTCGCAGTCGCCGCCTACAACTGGATCAATGCCGTGATGCGTGCCCTCGGCGATTCCAAGACGCCGCTGATCTTCCTCGCGCTGGCAAGTGTGCTGAATATCGCGCTCGACCTTCTGTTTGTCATGGCGCTGCAATGGGGCGTCGCGGGCGCAGCCGCCGCAACGGTGCTGTCGCAGATCATTTCGGCGGTCTCGTGCATCGTCTTTGCGTTCTCCCGGATGCCCGAGCTGCAGATGTCCGCAGAGGATTTCCGCATCTCGTGCAGCATGATCGCGCTGACGCTGCGCACGGGCATCCCGATCGCGCTGCAGAGCGGTCTGATCGCGGTCTCCATGACAGCCCTGCAGCGCGTGACAAACGGCTTCGGACGCTCGGTCATGGCAGCTTATACGGCATCCATGCGGGTTGAGCAGCTGATCCAGCAGCCGTTCATATCGCTCAATGCTTCGCTTTCGACCTTCTCCGGGCAGAATGTCGGCGCAGGACAGACCGCCCGCGCCGAGAACGGCCTGCGCGCGGGTCTGCGCATTTCCAGCGGCTTTGCACTGGTGATCGCTGCGGTCTTCTGGGCAGCGGGCGGGCTGATCATCCGCTGCTTTATCTCCGGCGCAGAGGCTGTTTCGATCGGCTGCTTTGCGCTGCGCACGACCTCGCTCTGCTATATTCCGCTCGGGTCGATCCATGTGATCCGCGGCTTCCTGAACGGTGCGGGCGACACCGGCTACGCGCTGATCAACGGCATGGCAGAGGTGATCTGCCGCATCGGCGGTGCGCTGGTGATGACTCAGCTCCTCGGCATGGATTACCGCGCGATCTGGTACACGACCTGCATCACATGGCTCGTGACCGGGCTGGTCGGCTGGATCCGCTATCAGCACGGCAAGTGGCGCAGCAAGGCGATTCTGCAAAAAACAGCGCCCGCTGTCTCCTGTTAAAATGCGGCTTTCCCAGAATACAGCCCATGCGAAGATCATCTATATTTACGAAGTGCAGCCGATCAGTGCTGCACTTTTTGATTTCAGCGCGTACCGCTCACTGTAGTTGTGATCTGTATAGAACGGGATCGCAATGAAGTAGAAATGATGGCATGCATCATCTGCAATGCCGAGCGCGGTGAGGTCAACCGTTTTTTTGCACATGGTCTCCGCGGAGGGCGTGACGTCGATATAATCGCAGCCGTCAAAGGCGCCCTTTACAAGCTGATGGTCGAAAAACATCGACACGCGGTATTTACAGGGCTGCCCGCCGCCGTACATGCAGAGCGTCAGCGTGTCATTCTGCGTGAACGGCGTCTCCTTCTGCGGGTTTGCCATGCGGTCGGCGGGTGTAATGAGCACATCGTTTTTCAGTGCCTCGAGAGAGACAATGCTGTCCAGATCATTGCTGCCGCTGCCGCCGGTCGCGTTCATCCGGTCAAATTTTCTGCGCAGCTCCTCCGTGATCGCTTCGGCGGTGTAATCGGTGCAGACCGCGGGCTCCCGGAGCCCGGTTTTTTCCGTGATCTCCATTTCTGCGGGAAACGACGTGTGAAGGCTGTGATTGTAGAACAGCTCGGAATCCTTTGTCTCCGCAGTCAGGGAAAAGCGCGGGTGGATCATCGTGGCGATCTCCACCGAGACCGTCTCGCCGAGCTCCCCGACGACCGGCTCAAATTCGACGTTCAGATATTTCCGCTCGTCGCGCGCGATATCGAATATCTGCATTTCCCGATCGGTCGGATCCAGATCGGTGCGGAACGGCTGCAGAAAGCCGTTCACAAAGAGCATCAGACCGTAGTCGTTCTGCGCCGAGCCGTTCTCCAGATAAAACCGGAAGGAGACTGTCGGCGCATAGTCGAGCACAAAGGTCTTTCCCTCCTCCCATTCCACGCCGAAGCTATTGGAGGGAAGCTCTTCGTTGTCGCTGTCCTCCAGGGCGAACGGGTCATAATCATCTGTCTGCGTTGTTTCCGCTGCCGCAAACGGGTCGTCTGTCACGGACGTTTCCGGCGCGGTAGCTTGGCTTTCCTCCGGGACCTGCGGCTTTGCACCGCAGCCGGAGAACAGCACCGCGGAAAGCAGCACTGCGAATATCCGTTTCATGTCATTCCCCCCTTAACCATGCTTCCTCATCAAAATCCGGCAGAAGGGTTTTGCCGCTGCCGTCCGGCTTTACAAAATAGAACGCGCTGTCCTTCAGGTCCTTGTAATACAGCCCGTCCTCCACGGCGTAAAAGCGCCGTTCGACCTTGCCGACAGGAACCCTTTCTGTCTGCCCGGTGCGAATATCCCAGCGGTACAGATCGAGCACATCGTCGAGAAAAAAGACATACCCGTTTGTTGCGGCGAGATTCTCCGCTTTGCCTTCATAGATGCCGGTGACGGCGCCGGACGCGAGATCGACACAGAAAATGCCTGCGCTCTTTGAAAGGATCAGCTGACCGTGATACACGAAAAAGCTGTCGACCGTTTCGTCCTGCGGCGCCGAGGACGGCAGCCGCGCGCCCAGCCCGAACAGCTTATCCGGTTTGTCGAGATTGTCCGACCAGTACGCCGAATGCACGCTTTTTTCGCTGAAATCCCGGGTGTCGAGCGCGATGATCTCATAGTGCCACATACTGTGCTGGATAAGATAATAGACCGTGTCGCCGTCGATATAGCACAGACGCGCCGCGGAAAACGGCTGCTGCGCGCCCTCTGTGAAGCAGTCGTGCACGAGCGGCACAAGCGCACCGCTGTCCTTGCAGGAAAGGCACGGGCTGTCATTCTCGTCACGCACCACAGCAAAGGCTTCGCACACCGGCTGATACCGCCATTTGTCGTAGACCAGCCCGTCAAGCCCGGGCGATTCCGCCGGCTTTTCGCCGCAGCCGGTCAGCAGCAGAAGCAGCATACAGACCGCGGACAGCTTCACTTTTCGTCTGCGCGGGAGGGAAATGCCCGCATATGCCGCCGTTCCGATCAGGAGCAGCAGCGCGATGATCCCCGCAGAGGCGAGCAGCACATGCCGGTACTGCGTCTGGGTGACCGTCACATATTCCTGCGAATAGGGCTCGACCGGGAATCTGCCCTGAATCCAGCCGCAGGAGAACAGAAAGCCCAGCGGCGTCGGGAGCAGATATTTTTCGACGCGCTTTGCCAGCAGGAAATACGGCAGCAGCAGACACGCCGACCCGACAAAGACCGCCGACAGTGCACGCCGGAATATCGCGGAGAGACAGAGCAGCAGCGCCGTCACGAATAATGCGCCGATGCAGTGATGCAGCAGCGTCAGCATCGCCGCCCCGAAAATGCTGAGCTGAAAGGGCGATTCCGCAAAGGGCGGCAGGCTCTGCAGCGGGAAGGACCCGTCCGGCAGACCCATGACCGCCGCATAAAAGCCAGCCTCCGCCGCAAACATCAGCACGGCGGACAACACAGCCGCCAGTGAAGCTGCCGCTGCCTTTGCCGCGAAGAGCCGGGCGCCGCCGTTCGGTGTCGTGCGCAGGAGCGGGTACATCCCGGTCGAAAACTCGTCGCAGACCGTCGGGACGGTCAGCCACATGAGCAGAATCAGCAGCACAAAATCGAAGTGCTCATTGCCGAGCAGCCCCACCCACCCGTTTGAATACATGAAATACACACGTTCAGGGTTCTGCTTCACGCTCTGATACCGTTCGTTGATGACGGCAAATTCATCCTCGCGCCGATCGGCGGCTCTGCGGCTGCGGAAGCGCGCGTTGAAGGTCTCCTCGTCAATTTCCCCGCTGATATACTGCTGAATATCTGCGTCGTTGCCGCCGCGCTTCATCCGTCGGATCAGATCGTTCTGACCGTCGATGTAGGCGGCTTTTTCGTCCGTCAGCGGTCCCTCCAGAATTTCCATGTGCTGCATATAGGCATCGCGGTAGATCTCCGGACGGTAATCCGCGGCGTAATTGCGCTGTGTGACTGCCGTCAGCACGCGCAGCGCCGTGAAGATCAGCAGCAGGAGCCACGCTTTTTTTCTGATAAACAGCTTTTTGCATTCAAGTATCACGGCGCGACCTCCTTTTTCCGAGCAGCACTGCCAGCGCGCTGAACAGGAGCAATTCCGCCGCTGCCGCCGCGATCGGCAGCCAGAAGTAAAAGACCGGCGTGCCGCAGACGGAAACGGTCCGGAATTCGCAGAACAGCCGCCCGCTCCAGAACAGCGTCACCGGGTTGAACACGGACAGCACGGGGCTTTCGACATAGGCATCGGTCACGAGCAGAACGACCGTGACCGCAGCCGTGCAGCCGAACGGTACGAGCTCCTTTTTCACCGCCGCGGAGATCGCCGCGCACAGACTGCCGAGCACCAGAAAGCAGAGCAGCTTGCATGCGCCGTTGAGCAGCAGCCAGCAGCCGATGCTGCACGACAGCGGCGAATAGAAATAGTCCGGCAGCGTGTAGACCGGCTGTGACAGCCCGCGCATGGGATAGAGATACCGGAATACGAGGATATCCTCTGCAAAAAACAGCACACTGACTGCCGCTGCCGCCAGAAAGCCCGCCAAGAGCTTCGCGAGCGGCAGTCTTTGATATTGCGGCGTGAGATAGAGCAGACCGTGCATGCCGGTCTCGTGCTCCCGCGCAAAGAGCGGCGACAGCATCGGAAGCAGCAGAAACAGGATCAGCAGCGTCGAAAAGTCGTATTTGAGATACCGCTCAAAGCCCAGTGTGCCATAGAATGCGTGCACGCTGCGGTTCTGATAGGTCGCCGCGATCTTCCGGTTCCGCTCTGCCTGCTCCGCATTGCCCTTTTCCTCGTAGAATGCGGCATAGTCCGCTGCCCGCTGCGTCAGCGCGGTCATCGTGCCTTCGTAGTGATACAGCCGGTCCATCGCGTCTCTGATCTCCTCGAACAGCCCCCAGTCGCCGAATACATAGCCGGTGTGTGTGCCGGGCTGGTCGGGCTCCGTCGAATACCCGCCCGCATCGACGACCGCCTTTGCCTTTTTATATTCCGTGAGCACATACTGTATCTTCTCATTGTCCCATTCGCCCGACACTTCATCATACACGGCAAAATAGCCGTTCCGGAAGGATTCTACATTTGACGGATACTGCGCGGAAACACGGACGATGCGGAACAGATTCAGAATGCCGAACAGCAGGGTCATGATCAGAAGCAGCCGGTTCCGCAGCAGCTTTCTGAATTCAAATGCGATCATTCTGCTCATGTTGGTTCACCGAAATAGTAGAGGTAGACGTCCTCGAGCCGCGGCTGTCCGGGCACTGCGGAGGGATGCGGCTTTTCGTCGGACACGATGCGCAGCGCATATTTTCCGTCTGCGGCGGCGGCATTTGCGATGATGAACCGCGCCGTATACTGCCCGAGCTCGGTCTCATCCGCCTGCACGAGCCAGACCTTTCCCGCAAGTGCAGACTGGAGCGACAGCGGCGATGCCTTCTGCAGCAGCCTGCCTTCCCGGAGCAGAATGACCTCCTTCGCGGCACATTCCAGATCGGAGACGATATGCGTCGCCAGCAGAATGATGCGGTCGCCCGAAAGCCGCGAAAGGAGATTGCGGAAGCGCACGCGCTCCTTGGGGTCGAGCCCGGCGGTCGGCTCGTCGAGAATGAGGATCTCCGGGTCGTTGAGGATCGCCTGCGCGATGCCGAGACGCTGCCGCATGCCGCCGGAAAACGCCCCGATCTTCTTGTGCTTATGCTCCGTCAGGTTGACCTGCTCGAGCAGGTCTGCGATGCGCGGCTTGGCGGTCTTCCGGTCAAGCCCCTTCATCGCCGCCATATAGCGCAGAAATTCCTCCGCGGTGAAATTGGCGTAAAACCGCGGGTCCTGCGGCAGAAAGCCGAGAATGCGCATATAATCGCGCCCGCCGACCGGCTTGCCGTTGTAGCGCACTGTGCCCGCGGTCGGCTGCACCAGCGCTGTGATGATGCTGATAAGCGTCGTCTTGCCCGCGCCGTTGGGTCCGAGCAGACCGTATAGACCGCAGTCAAGCGTCACGGAGACATTGTCGAGCGCAAGCGTTTTCGGGTATTGCTTGCTGATATTGCTGATCTCAAGCTGCATGGCGTCACCCTCCGAAATCAAAGCGCAGCAGATGCAGCGTTTCCAGCTCCTTCACATAGACCTGCTGTGCCGTCTCATCAAACCCGAGAAACTCCAGCTGGCCTAAATCCGCCTTGCCGTATTCCAGATGCGTCGTCCAGTCAAATTGCCGGAGCACCTTCCCGGTCTTCACATCGTAGACCGTGCAGCGGTTGATCAGTTTTCCGTCCCTTGATTTGCCGTCCATGAAGGTGCAGAGGTATTTTCCGTTTGCGGAAATATGGAACTTATGATTACTTTCATTCATGCCGTTCGTCAGCGGAATTTCATAGACCTCGCCGCGCTCCCAGTAGTACACCCGCTTCACATCCACGTCAGAGATCAGCACGCCGGTATTGCACGGCGTCAGCTGATAACCCTCGGAAACGGAATACCGGATATCCCCTTTTTCCGTGTCAATGCTCCCGATGACCGGTTTTTTCCCGTCGCTGCCGCTGAAAAACAGCAGATCGGTATTCGGGAACGTCAGCACATTGAACATAATGACGCCCTCCGCCTTCAGCAGCAGCTCCTTCTCCTGCAGTTCCGTGTCGGAGCGCCAGAGCTCATCGTAATGTGCGACATACAACGCAGACTGATCCTTCGGCATACAGTAGGATACCCTGTCACGGTCCGAACCGGGATAATAGAAGTCGGAAAAATCCAGTGTGTGCCAATATGCCGTTGCTGTTTTGTGATCGGAAAACACAGTGCCGTATGTGCAGTCTGCCGCATATTCCGCAAACTGCGGCAGGCTGAACACCTGATACATATTCTCGCCGACGCTGACCGGTTCTGCGGCGTTCTGCACAGCCGGCGCTTCGCCGAAATCAAAGCGGTAAAATTCCAAGGTCTTGCGGTCCTCCAGATAGACGCACTGCGCGTCTTCGTCGATGCCGAGAATCTTGAAGCCCGCAATGCCGTTTTCATAGCTCTGCGGGAAATCCCGGTCCAGTGTGCGCAGCAGCGTCCCGGAATGGATATCGTAGACCGAATAACGCTCTGTCAGCTTGCCCTCCTTGGTCTTGCCCTTCAGCACCGTGCAGAGATATTTGCCGTGCGGAGAGAGGACAGGCTCATATTCCGTTTCGCGTGCATGCCCGAGCGTGAAGGAATACACCTCGCCGCATTCCCAGTAATACACGGTCTTCTCACTGTCGGATTGGAAGGCGCCGCGTTCATAGAGCAGCACGCCGTTTTGGCAGGGCAGAGCGTCAAGCGTCTCGCTGCACTTCGTGATGCTGACCGCCCCGGTTTCCGGGTCGATGCTGCCGAAGCAGGGCTGATTGATCGCCGTATACCCGCGGAACAGCACCAGCTCGGTGTTCTGCAGCGCGATCAGCTCCAGAATGATTGTGGGCAGCGTCTGCCCGTTGTGCTCTGCGGAAGGCATCATCGAGAAGAGCTCCCGGCGGTTGCTCTGCAGATTGAGGTCTGCGCGGTAGACATCCAGATAGTTGATGAAGATCACCGTCTGCGTCTGCTCCTGCACGCAGTACGGAATCCGGGGGCAGTTGTAGGTATCCGTCACGGTCGAAAAGTCGAGCGTATACGGTCCGGCGGACGTCAGTGCATGCGGCGCCTCGCCGTAGATCAGTGCGGGCTTCTCCGATTCGAGCTTCGGCAGACTGAACACCTGATACAGCCCCTCCCCGACCGCGACCGGCGCCTGCACGTCGGCCGCGCTGCCGCCGGATTCGCCGGATGGTTCGGTCTCATGCACAGACGATTCGCCGGGTGCGGTCTGCTCGAAATCCGAATCCAGTGTTGTGAGCGGCTGCTTGGGGTCGGCTGGCTTCTGACTGAGCCGGTCGATCAGCACGAAGAGCCCCGCGCCGCACGCGAGCACAGCGCCCGCCGCGGCTGCAAATTTCCAAATCCGATTCATGATTATGCTCCATTTCCCATGTGGCTCCGGGGCGGCTGCCGCAAGTGCATTCGCCTCTTGGAACCAGCGCCGGTCTGCATATTTCACCGCACGCAGGAATTCCTTTTCCGTCACAGCAAATCCTCCTCCTTCAGCCATGTTCTGAGCCGGTTTCTTGTCCGCATCAGCGTGACGAGCACCTTGCTCTGCGTGAGACGGTACATCGCAGCGATCTCCCTGACCGACAGCCCGCTGCCGTACCGCTGCACGAAGATCGCGCGGGACTGCGGCGTGAGCGTGCGCAGAAAGCGGTTGACCGCATCGACCGTCAGACAGAGGTCGAGCAGCGTCTCCGGGGTTTCCGCGTCGGGGAGCTGCATCGCTGCAGCATCGTCGAGTGAAACGGTCCTCTGCCCGCCGCCGCGCTTCTGCGTCTGCTGCTTTTCGATGCGCTGATAGGCAAGGCGGCGCACCGCGGTGCAGAGATATGCGAAGAGATCGTCCGGCTGCTCGGGCGGGATCGCATTCCACATGCGCAGGAGCGCGTCGTTGAGGATCTCCTCCGCGTCCTCCTCGCTGCCGAGAATCTGTGCGGCGATATTTCTGCAAGCACCGCCGTATTTTTCAGTCAATGCCGAAAGCGCCGATTCGTCGCGCGCGTTCAGCAGCGCCATGATCTGCATGTCGTCCGTAGCCTTCACTTCCCTTCTGAGAGCCTCTCTATTTCACTAGACCGGAAAAACCGAAATCTATTACACCTCTGCCGAAAAAAACAGATTTTGGAAAAATAGCTTTGGTCTGCGACCGGATATGCTTGGCTTATGATTACTATAGCACGGATTCTGCGGTTTGTAAATGCTGCGAATAGGAATCCATGCATCGGTATTCTGAGCAGGCTTGATCGATACAGTCAGATTCGGAAATCTGTTCGGATGCGGGAATCGTCATCCTGCGCCAAATAAATTTTCAAAAACCCCTTGACAAATCAAGAAAATTGTGCTATATTATATTTAGCTCAATCAAATTGAGTAAAATATAAATTACAGGAGGGTGGAATCATGTCGATCTATGACTACACAATGACCGATGCGAAGGGCAACGCTGTCCCGCTCGCCGATTACCGCGGAAGGGTGCTGCTGATCGTCAACACCGCGACCGGCTGCGGCTTCACCCCGCAGTATGACGGACTGCAGGACCTCTATGACGCATATCATGAACAGGGGCTCGAGATCCTTGACTTCCCCTGCAACCAGTTCGGCAATCAGGCGCCGGGCTCCGACGACGAGATCGTCAGCTTCTGCCAGTCGCGCTACGGCATCACCTTTCCGCAGTTCTCCAAGATCGACGTGAACGGCGAAACCGAGGCGCCGCTCTACGCCTTCCTCAAGGCACAGCGGGCGGAAGAGGCCGTCGGCGGGCTGGGAGACAGGGTCACGATGAAGGCTGTGGAAAAGCTGAGCACCACTGCCAGAAAGCCCGGCGATATCAAATGGAACTTCACCAAATTTCTGGTGGACCGCGAGGGCAATGTCGTGGGTCGCTTCGCCCCGACTGTCAAGCCCAAGGAGCTCGAAGCACACATAAAGGAGCTGTTATAATGGATTACGTTTACCAAACAGAGATCGTCTGCGCACAGGAGATTCATTTTCATCTGGAAAACAACATCGTCACGAATATCCGGTTCATCGGCGGCTGCAACGGCAATCTGAAAATGATCGCAAAGCTGCTGGACGGCTGGACGGTCGACGCGATCGAGGAGAAGCTCAGGGGCAATCTCTGCGGCAGACGCCCGACCTCCTGCGCCGATCAGCTCGCGATCGCCGTGCGCAAAGCCGCAACCGAAGCCGCCGCACACTGAAATCCCCTGACAGACAGAAACGGAGAAGGAATATGACACAGCCCGGCTATGAAGCACTGACGTATGAAGCACTGAAGCTCGAAAACCAGCTCTGCTTCCCGCTCTACGCCTGCTCGCGCGAGATCATCAAGAAGTATCACCCGCTTCTGGAGCAGGTCGGTCTGACCTACACGCAGTATGTCACGATGATGGTGCTCTGGGAGCAGAAAACCGTGTCCGTCAAGGAGCTCGGCAGGCGGCTCTATCTCGATTCGGGCACGCTGACACCCGTGCTCAAGGCGCTCGAGGCAAAGGGCTTTCTGACGCGCAGACGCAGCGCCGAGGACGAGCGCGTGCTGATCGCAGCGGTGACGGAGGCGGGCATGGCACTGGCAGATTCTGCCGCGGGTATCCCGGAGAAGGTCGGCTGTCAGGTCTGTCTCTCGCCCGAGGAAGCGGTGATGCTCCGGCAGCTGCTCTGTAAGCTGCTCGGCGGAATGTCGGAATAACAATCAAAACGGACTGTGATTCGCTCACAGTCCGTTTTGGCTTATGGATTTCAGCGGCTGCATCAGCTTGCCGTTCAGCGCATCGTAGAAGGCATAGCCCTTGCAGTCGACAAACGGCATCACGCGCTCCGAGGCGGTCACCGTGAAGGACATATGATTGTGCAGCACCGCGGTGTGCACACCGTCGGCATGGACATTCAGTCCCCCGTCGCCGACGCCGCAGTAGGTCACGCAGATCTCCCGCTGCGGTGCAAAGAGCATCGGTCGGGCAAACAGCGAATGCGGGCAGATCAGGTTCATCTCGATCAGCGAGAGGTCTGGCTCCATCACGGGACCGCCTGCGGAAAGCGCATAGGCGGTGGAGCCGGTCGGCGTCGAGAAGATGATGCCGTCCGCGCGGTAAACGCCGATCGTGTGCCCGTCGACCGCAACGGAAAAATCGCAGATACGGCCGTTCAGCCGCGAGGCATAAATATCGTTCAGCGCGTGGCGCACCAGCCCGCTGCCGTCGTTGACCGCCGTCCGCAGCAGCATTCTGCGGCTGATCGCATAATCGCCGGTGAACAGGCGCGGGAGCATCTGCAGCTCGTCCGCCTCAAATGCCGCCAGAAAGCCGAGTGTGCCGGTGTTGATGCCGACCAGACACACCGGCTCCGTGCCCGCGGCGGCAGCCTGCTCCAGAATCATGCCGGCACAGCGCAGAATGGTGCCGTCGCCGCCGATCGACACTGCAAAATCGCAGCCGGAAAACAGTGATTCCGCAGGCAAAAAGCGGATATCCGCGTCCTCTGCAAATTCGCCCAGCTCCTCGGACATGACGATCTCTGCGCCGTGCTGCCGAAGAATCCGGATCGCCTCTGCCGCACAGCTCAGCGCGGGACGCTTTTCCGGATTCGGACAGATCGCAATTCTCATAAACACTCCTCATTCACCGGACTGCACCGGTTTTTCGAGCAACAGTAAAAACTCTGTGTTGCCGCTGCCGCCCTTGACCGGCGATTCGCACGCGCTGCGCGGGATCAGCCCGGCACAGGCAGCCGCATTGCGGATATCCCGCAGCACCCGCTGATGCACCTTCGGGTCGCGCACGACACCGTGCTTATTCAGCGCCGCGGGTCCCGCCTCAAACTGCGGCTTGACCAGCACGACGGCAAATCCGCCGTCCCGCATCAGCGCGGGGAGCACCGGAAAAATCTGCGTCAGCGAGATAAACGACACATCGCAGCTGACAAAATCCGCAGGCAGCCCCGGCGTATCCGGGGAGAGCGCACGGATATCGGTGCCCTCCAGCACGGTCACGCGGGGGTCGCCGCGCAGCTCCGGCGCGATCTGCCCGTGCCCGACGTCGACCGCAAGCACCGCGGCAGCGCCGTTTTGCAGCATGCAGTCCGTAAAGCCGCCGGTCGATGCGCCGATATCGAGGCAGCGCAGCCCGGCAACTGAAATTTCAAATTCCGCGAGCGCGAATGCGAGCTTATAGCCGCCGCGCCCGACATAGGGCAATGCCTGCGTGACCTGCAGTACATCGCTGTCCTCCACCTTCTGCGCAGGCTTCATGCAGATCTGCCCGTTGACCGTGACATGCCCCTCCGCGATCGAGGTCTGTGCACGGCTGCGCGAGCTGCACAGTCCGCGGGCTGCGAGCGCAGCATCAAGTCGCATCATGCTGCTCCGTCCTCTTGATCAGCTCGGCGATCTGCGGTGCAGTCAGCCCGATACGCAGCAAACACCGCTCGACGGTCGCCTGCCGCACAAAGCCCTCAGCAGCCCGGCAGACAAAGCCGCCCTGCCAGCCGCGCGCTAGCAGTCCGGCGCCGATTTTCTCGCCGATGCCTCCCTCTGCGCTGCCCTCCTCGAGCATGATGACATTGTCGTACTGCGCTGCCGCGGAGAAAATCTCCTCGCTGAGCGGAAAGATCGTCGTCAGGCACAGCATGCCGCTCTCGATGCCCTCCTCCAGCAGCATGGCGCGCGCCTTCATCGCCTCCGCGGCAATGCGCCCGTAGGTGATGACCAGCGTTTTGCCGCCCGGAATATGCGTCAGCGTCAGCGAATCGGGCAGCGTGACGCCCTCGGGCTGCCTGCCGCGCGGATAGCGGATCGCGACGACGCCCTTATCGTGGAAGAGCGCGGTTTTCAGGCATTCGGTCAGGCAGGCATAGCTTGCCGGGGAATAGATCTTGATGCCCGGGATCGCGGTCAGCATCGGGACATCGAAGAGCCCCTGATGCGTTTCGCCGTCCTCGCCGACGACGCCGGCGCGGTCGACACCGAGCACAAGATGCGTCTGTGCGATCGCTGCATCGTGGATGATCTGGTCGAAGGAGCGCTGCAAAAAGGTCGAATATACAGCAAAAACAGGCAGCATGCCCATCGAGGCGAGCGCCGCACAGAAGGTCACGGCGTGCTGCTCGGCAATGCCGACGTCAAAAAACCGCTCCGGATGTGCCGCATAGAAAAACTGCAGCCCCGTGCCGTATTTCATCGCGGCAGTCACCGCGCAGATGCGCTTGTCCTCTTTGGCAAACTCCGTCAGCGCATTGCCGAAGACGGTCGAATAGCACTCGTCGATGGAGACCTCCGGGTTTTTCTCGTCGAGATGGATGCGGGAGATGCCGTTTTTCTGCGAAACGCGCGGTACCCCGTGGTATTCGCCGGGGTTGTCCTCCGCCGGGGCATAGCCCTTGCCCTTGACCGTCCGCACATGCACGACGACGGGGCGGCGGTAGCTCTTCGCGACCTCGAGCACCTCATCGAGCTGTGCGAGGTCGTGCCCGTCGACCGGTCCGAGATAGACAAAGCCCATATCCTCAAAAATCGTCGTCTGCACCAGATTCCGGCGCATGCGGTCCTTCGTGTTTTTCAGCCCGCGGACCAGCTGGTCGCCGATCACGGGGGTCTTGCCGACCACGCGCTCGACGCTCCATTTCGCCTTGACATAGCCGGTGCTGGAGCGGATGCGGTTCAGATATTTTGCGATTGCGCCGACATTCTTGGAGATCGCCTGCTCGTTGTCGTTCAGAATGACGATCAGGTTCGATTTCGTCTTGCCCGCGTTGTTCAGTCCTTCATAGAACATGCCGCCGGTCATGGCGCCGTCGCCGACCACCGCGACCGCGTAATTGGGCTTGCCCTGCATCCGGAATGCCTCTGCAATGCCGAAGGCAGCGGAAACAGCCGTACTGGAATGCCCGGTCACAAAGGTGTCGTGCGGTGACTCGGCGGGCTTCGGAAAGCCGGAAATACCGCCCTCCTGCCGCAGCGTATCAAACGCACTGCCGCGTCCGGTCAGCAGCTTGTGCACATATGCCTGATGCCCGACATCCCATACGATGCGGTCATAGGGTGAGCGGAAATTGCGGTGCAGTGCCAGCGTCAGCTCGACAACGCCGAGATTGGACGCCAGATGCCCGCCCGTCCGCAGCACAGTGTCGATCAGCATTCTGCGAATCTCCGCGCAGAGCTCCCCGCACTGTGTATAATTCAGTGTTTTCAGATCCTCCGGCAGACGCAAATTGCGCAGCGAAACTGAATCTGAAGCACTTTGTTGCTTATCTTTTCCCATTTTATGCTCCGTCGGTGCAATGCTGTCCGCACCGTTTTATGATTCAGTCTGCTCTGTCTGCTTCAGCCCGCTGACGGTCAGTGCTGCCTGATCGAGCTCCTGTCTGCACGATGCCGCGAGCTTCACGCCCTCTGCATAGAGCGCAACGGATTCCTCAAGAGAAAGCCCGCCCTGCTCCAGCTTAGCCGTGATCTCCGAGAGTGCCTGCATGCTCTCTTCAAATTTCATGATACAGTCTCCTTCTTTCCGGTGATCTGCGCCGTAACGCAGCCGTTTGCGAGCCGGATGCGGACGGTGTCGCCGGGCTCTGTCTCCTTCGCATCCCGCAGGAGCGTGTCGCCGCGATACACGAGCGCATAGCCGCGCTGCAGAATCGCGACGGGACTGACTGCCTCAAGCCGCGCTGCCGCAGCCGCAAGCCGGTCGTTTCTCCGGCTCAGGTCCGCAGCGACCGCCGCGTGCAGCCTTGATGCCGTGCTCTGATACTGTTCCCGCTGCAGCGCGATCCGATGCGCCGGAGACTGCTTTTCCAGCCGGGCTTGCTGCGCCGCAAGCTGACGGTCGAGCCGCCCGAGCAGACCCGCAAACGCCGCACGCATCCGCAGCTCCGCCTGTGAGAGACTGTCCCGCAGCGTGTCCAGATCGGGCACTGCCAGCTCTGCTGCCGCAGAGGGCGTCGGTGCGCGCAGGTCGGCGACCTCGTCGGCGATGCAGTGGTCGGTCTCATGTCCGACCGCGCTGACCACCGGCACCGGCGAACGGAACACCGCCTCCGCGACCGCCTCGGACTGAAACGCGATCAGGTCCTCGTTGGAGCCGCCGCCGCGTCCCATCAGGATCACGTCGCAGCCGTCTGTGCCTGCTGCTCTGAGCGCAGCCGCGATCGAAGCGGGCGCCTGCTCCCCCTGCACCAGTGCCGGGTAGACCTGCACAACGCCGATCGGATAGCGGCGGGACAGAATCTGCAGCATATCCTGCAGAGCAGCACCGCTCTGAGAGGTCACAATGCCGATCTTCTGCGGAATTTTCGGCAGCGGACGCTTGTGCGCCGGATCGAAAAAGCCGAGCCTTGCGAGCTTTTCACGCCGCTGCTGCAGCGCAAGCGCCTGCGCCCCGACGCCGTCGGGCTGCAGATCGGTCACATTGATCTGATAGGCGCCGTCGCGCTCATAGAGCGTCACCGAGCCCAGCACGGTCACGCGCATGCCGTTCTCCGGCGCAAACTGCAGCCGCTCCGCGTTGGAGCGGAACATCACCGCGCGCACCGATGCCTCCTCGTCGCGGACACTGAAATAGCAGTGCCCCGAGCGGAAATTCCGCGTGAAATTCGCGATCTCGCCGTGCACAAAGACCGTGCGCAGATTGCTGTCCTCATGAATGATCGAGGCGACATAGCGATTGAGCTGACTGACGGTCAGAATCGGCATAGCTGTCCCTCCTTCAGTGCGGCATAGAGCGCGACGCCCGCCGCATTGTCACATGAAAAATCCGGCTCCGCGAAGGCAGACTCCGTCGGCATTGCCGCGAGCTGCTCCTGAATCAGCCGGTCGGAGAGCACGCCGCCCGCATAGAGCACGGCATGCTGTCCGCAGCGCTGCGCCGCATCGGCAGTCATCGCCTTCAGCACCGCCGCGACCGAATTCAGCGCATATCTTGCGATATCCGCAGCCGGAACGCCCTTTGCGTGCATCGTCTGGCACTGATTCTGCAGACCCGAGAGCGAGCAGCAGCCGTCTCTGAGCGTCACGCGCATCGCAGCCTTGGAATCGCTCTGCATCGCGAGCCGCTCCAGCGCCGGACCGCACGGAAACTGCAGCCCGAGCATCAGCCCGACGCGGTCGATCGCCTGCCCCGCCTTGAGGTCGAGCGATTCTGCGACCGGTTCGATCTGCAGCACAGCCGCTTCGTCCGGGCGGCAGAGCACACAGTCGGTCGTGCCGCCGCTGACATGGAATGCCAGAAACGCCGTTTTTTCGCGCAGCCAGTGCATACAGCCCGCAGAATAAAGCGCCGCCAGCAGATGCCCCATCTGGTGCGAGGTCCCGTGCAGCGGCACTCTGTGCGACGCCGCGAGCAGACGTGCAGCCGTCAGCCCGCTCAGAAAGCAGGGCATATAGGAGCCCTCCGCAGAGCGCGGCGCCGTCGAAACGCCGACTGCATCGGGCTGCGCGGTCACATCGCTCTCGGCAGCCAGCGCCTCAAAGAGCGCGGGCAGCTGCCGCACATGGTGAAAGACCGCATCGGACTGCCGCAGACCGCCCTTGCCCGGCTCGACCGGCAAAAGCTGCTTTTTCTGGAGCAGCACGCCGCTTTCGGTGTCCAGCGCAGCGACCGAGGTCGTGTAATTGCTGGTGTCGATCCCCAGCAGCTTCATGCCTGTGCGCTTTCCGTGTCCGGCGTTCTGCTGCGGACAAAGGCGCCGAGCAGCCCGTTGACAAAGCGTGCATCCTCGTCAAAATAGCTGTATTCCCGCACGATCTTCATCGCCTCGGAGACCGCCACGCCGTCCGGCACGCGGTCGTTATACAGAATCTCATAGACTGCCACGCGCAGGATCGCGAGCAGGAGCTTCGGGATACGCGCCACGACGCGCGAGGGGCTGAACTGCTGGATGATGCCGTCGATCTCCCCGACATGTGCCAGTGTGCCGTCGACGGTCTCGCGCACAGCCTTCGTGACAGTGAGCAGGTCGGATTCCTCCGCAATCGCGTAAAGCATCCGGATATCATCGTCGCGCATCAGTGTCTGATAGATCAGGAGCACTGCGTTGACGCGGACCTCATGTCTTGACAAATACATCGGAATTCTCCCTGATCAGTCAAAAGAAATATCAGACGCGATGACATGCACCTTGGAAACCACGATGCCGGTCATGTTCTGGACATTTTCCTTGACCTCGGACTGCACCTGCTCCGCGACGCTCTGCAGCCGCACCTGACTGCTCAGGATCAGCCGCACGGTGATCTCCACGCGGTCGCCCGTCAGCGAGACCGTGACCGGCAAAGTCGAGCGCAGCAGCCCCTGTCTGACGGGAGCGAGCCCCTCGACGCCCTCGATCTCACATGCGGTCACACCCGCGATGGAGCGAATGACGTTCTCGGAAATCCGGACCTGCCCGGAAACATGTTCCTTCTTCTGATAATCGTTGCTCATACTGACGCCTCCAAATCTGCCGCGGGATTCACCCGCGGATATCTATACAGCTTCTATTATACCAGATTTTTTCCGTTTGCACAACCCCTATTTTGCATTCTGTGCAGACGAAACACGAATTTTTTTCGGACACGCTCTGTTCTAATCTTGTCCGAAGCTGCATAGGATATAGCAAAACACGGAAAGAGGCGACCTCGATGCTGACAGCCAGTGCGATCGGGCAGGCACTCCCCTATTTTCCGCCAGTCATCCGCGACCCGCTGCTGCGTCTGCCGGAGGACACACGCGCACAGATTCAGGAGATCCGGCTGCGGATCGGCAGGCAGCTCCATGTCACGGTGCACGGAACGGAATTTGTCCTCACGCCGGGCGGCACGCTTGCGGACGAGCCCGCACCGGGCATCACGGTCGGGCGCGCACTGATGGACACCGTTTTTCAGAGCATCTGCTCGCATTCGCTGCATGCCGTACAGTATATGCTGCAAAAGGGCTTTGTCACGATCGCGGGCGGCAGCCGCGCCGGGATCGCGGGGACCGCTGTGATACAGAGCGGAGCGGTCACCAATATCCGCGCGGTCAGCGGCATCAATCTGCGCATTGCGTCGGCGAGACCGGGCGCTGCCGGTGCACTGCTCACACGCCTGAACACTATGGGCATCACGGGCGGTGTGCTGCTCACCGGACCGCCTGCCTCCGGGAAAACCACGCTTCTGCGCGATCTGGCGCGCACGCTCGGGGCAGACAGGCGCGTCTGCATCATCGACGAGCGCGGCGAGCTCGCAGCCGTGCAGAACGGCGAACCGCAGTTTGACATCGGCACGCAGACCGACGTGATCGACGGCTGCCCGAAAGCCGAGGGGATCGCGGCGGCGGTGCGCGTGCTGACACCGGATATCCTGATCTGCGACGAGCTCGGCGGCTCTGCCGAAACTGAAGCATTACTGGATTCGCTGCACACCGGCGTCCGGCTGTTTGCGTCTGCACATGCGGCATCGCTCCGCACGCTCGGCAATCGCCCGCAGCTCGCCCGGCTGATTGCTGCGGGCGTTTTTGAGGCGGCAGTGCTGCTCGGCACCGAGGACCGCATCGGGCAGATGCTCGCCGTGCAGCGCCTGAACGGAGGAATGCCGTGAGAATGCTCGGCGCGGTCTGTATTCTGCTTTGCTGCACGCTCGCGGGCTGCACTGCTGCCGAACGGCTCCGGCGGGAGGAACGGCTGATCCGCACGCTGCGCACATTTCTCAACGCGGTCTGCAACAGCCTGCGCAGCACCTTGCCGCTGATCTCCGACATGCTCGCGGCGCTCGCCGGACAAGCACAGTTTTCCGATCTGATCTTTCTGCAGAGCGCCGCTGCTGCCGCAAAGGACGGCTTTTCGCCGTCGGTCTGGGAGGAGGCTGTGTGCGCAGACCATACGCTTTCCCCGGAACTGCGCGGAATCCTCACGGAGGTCGGACAGATTCTCGGCGCGATGCCGCTTGCGGAACAGCTCTCGGCACTTGCCCTCTGCGACGAACGGCTCCGGGCACTCCAGTCTGACGCGGAGCAGCGCAATCGCAGCCGCGGGATGCTCGTGCAGCGGCTCGGCATCCTCGGCGGGCTGTTCCTCGCGATTCTCGTGCTGTAACCCACTGCAAATCTCGTTCGGGAGCGAATGGCATGAACATAGACCTGATCTTCAAAGTCGCCGGCATCGGAATCATTGTCGCGGTGCTGAATCTGGTGCTCAAGCGCGCGGAGCGGGAGGAGCAGGCAATGCTGACCACGCTCGCCGGGCTGATCGTTGTCCTGATGCTGATCATCAATGAGATCGCCGATCTCTTTGACACCGTCAAGTCGGTGTTCGGGCTGTGGTGACCGTTATGCAGGCTGCCGGGCTGACCGTCACGGCAGTGCTGACCGCAAAGCTGCTCGAACGCTACGCCAAGGAGCAGGCAATGCTGCTGTCGCTGCTGCTCGGCATCTCGCTGACCGCTGCAGCAATTCTCGCGCTGACCCCGGTACTCAACCGTGCAGACACACTGCTCGCCGGTGCGGGGCTCAATCCGGAGCAGACTGCCGTCATCGGGAAGGCACTCGGCATCTGCTGCGTGACGGAACTCGCTGCGGGTGTCTGTCAGGATGCGGGCGAATCGGCACTGAAAACGGCTGCGGTTCTGTTCGGTCGGGCGGCGCTGCTTTTGCTCGCGCTGCCGCTGATCGACCCGCTGATGACACTGATCGGAGAGCTGCTCGCATGAAAGGCAGGCGATTGGTTTGCAGCGATTACTGAAAATCATGCTCGCAATCGGAATTCTGCTCTGTGCGGTGCAGCTGTTTGCGGTGCCGTGCAGCGCGGACACAGACACCGAATCGCTCTGGGAGACCCTCGCGCCCGCAGGCATTCCCCTGCCCGATGACGCCGCCGGGAAATTCTCAGATGCGGGCTTGGACCCTGAGCAGCCAGAAAGCATGCTGACACTCTCGCCGGACAGCTTTTTCAGTCAGCTTTGGGATACCGTGCGCGATGAGGCGGCAGCGCCCTTCCGGCTGCTGCCCGCGCTGCTCATGCTGACCGTTGCGGCGGCGCTCACGGACGCTCTTTCCGATGCCGCGGGCAGCGGCGAGCTGCGCACGCTCCCGGCGATGCTCTGCACGCTGCTCTGTGCCTCGACCGTGACGGCACCGGTGATCGCAGCACTTGACCGCACGGCGGAAACGCTGCGCTCCGGGGAACTCTTCACTGCGGGATTTGTCCCGGTGTTTGCGGGATTCATGGCGGCGGGCGGCAATCCCGGGTCGGGCGCTGCCTACCAGATTTTTGTGCTGTTTCTCTCAGGCGCGGTCATGGCGCTCGCGACCGCGCTGCTGCTGCCGGCACTGCGCATGGCATGTGCACTCGGCATCACCGATGCGGTCGCGCCCGCGCTGCGGCTCGGCGGGGTCGTCGGCGGAATCCGCAGGGCGGTCACATGGACGCTCGGCACGGTCATGGCGCTGTTCTCGGCACTGCTGACTGTGCGCAGCTTTGTGGCATCCGCCGCCGATTCGCTCACGGCAAAAACCGTCAAGCTGCTGAGCTCCGGGCTCATTCCGATCGTCGGGTCGGCGGTCTCCGACGCCTACGGAACGGTGCAGGGCAGCATTTCGCTGCTGCGGAGCGGGGTCGGCGCGGCGGGCATTCTCGCGATCCTCTGGCTGATTCTGCCGCCGCTGATCTCAGTCGGCATATACCGCATCGTGCTGATCCTCTGCCGCTATGCAGCCGATATGACTGAAAACAGGGCACTGACCGCGCTCCTGGGCAATGCAGAAGCCGTTCTCTCCGCCTGCTTTGCGATTCTGGTCTGCTATGCGCTGATGCAGGTGTTTTCGGCTGCGATCGCGCTGATGCTCGTCACCCGATGAAAGGAGTTCGCATGGAGATTCTCAAAAGCACGGTGTTCTGCATCTGCTGCGGTGCGATCGGGCTCGCGCTGACGACCGAGACGCTCGCGACAGAGCGGTTTCGCAGGCAGCTGCGGCTGATCGCGGTGCTGTTTTTGCTGATCACGGCACTGGCGCAGCTCCGCACGCTCGATCTGTCCGTCTTCACCGAGGGGCAGACCGCTGCGGCACAGTCCGCCGAGGAGATCGCGGCGCGCGCAAAGGAGATACAGGAGCAGGCGGTCGCCGATGCACTGTGCCGCTCGCTCAATCAGGCACTCGACGAGCACAGCGTGCCCTGCGATGTCACGCGGGTCGAGCTGCATATTTCCGGGAGCGGCAGCATAGAGATAGACAGAGCATTCATCAGCGGCAACCTGCTGACCGGAACGGTCTATCTGCGGGAATGGCTCGGCACAGATACTGAGATCCGAAGGGAGGGAGCCGGCGATGAATGAACGGGTCCGCGGCTGGCTCTCGCGCATCCCGCGGCTGCGTGCCGTGATTCTGCTCGGCGCATGCGGCATCTTGCTGATCCTGCTCTCGGGGCTCCTGCCCGACAGTCAGAAGACCGAGCAGCGAAAGCCCGCTGAGACGGCATCCGACAGCACTGCGCAGTACCGCGCCGACCTTGAGGCAAGGCTGAGCGCATGGCTCGGGCAGATGGAGGGCGTCGGCGAGGTGCAGGTCATGATCACGCTCAGCAGCAGCGCGGAGCAGCAATTTGCAGAGGAGGTGAAGGCTTCCGAAAACGACCGCGGCGTCACGCGGGAATCGGAGGTGGTGCTCGCAAGGTCAAACGGCGCGGAATCCGCACTGATCGCCCGCACGACTGCGCCGGAGATCTGCGGCGCTGCGGTGCTGTGCAGCGGCGGCGGCCATGCCGCTGTCAGAGAGCGCGTCTGCGCCGCAGTCACCACCGTGCTCGGCATTCCGGCATCGGCAGTCTATGTCGGCAAGGCAACCTGAAACCGTATTTTGAGAGGGGTACATCCATGAAAAAACCTACTGTGATCATCGGCAGAAAGCAGATCGTGCTCAGCATCCTCACGCTGATTCTCGGCATCGCGGTCTATCTGAACTATGTGCTCGGCGGCGGAACGGGGCTGGTTGCGCCGTCGCCGGAGAAGGCGGGCGGCGACACAAAGCAGGCAGCCGCGCCGACCGACGATCTGTCGGCATACGGCACGGCGGAGCTCGTCAGTGCGAGCAGCAGCTCGGATTATTTCGCGCAGGCAAGGCTCGACAAGCAGACAAGCCGCGATCATGCCGTACAGACGCTGCAGAGCATCATCGGCGGGGGCGACCTCAGCAACGAGGAGCGCGTGACCAACGCGATCGACGCGGTCAGCCTCTCGCGCCTGATCGAGAGCGAAAATGTGATCGAGAGCCTGATTCTGTCGCAGGGCTTCTCCGACTGCGTGGTCTACCTCGACAATGCAGCCGCAAAGGTCGTGGTCGAGAGCGACGGGCTGACCGCCGCTCAGGCAGCCGCGATCAAGGATATCATTCTCTCGGAGGCGGAGGTGCCCGCGGAGGGCATCCGCATTTTTGAGGTCAGCAGCGGCACGCCCGCACAGCCTGAACCGGATACGCAGTGACAGTGCGCTCCGCCGATGAAGTCACCGGCGGAGCGCTTTGCATATTCGTGCTGAAAGCCGCATAACAATGAGCGAGGTGAAGTGTATGCTCGGATTCTTGTCGGCTTTTTTCTCGCAGATGACATGGCTGCTGCTGCATGTCGACCGCACGGAGGCATTTCCGCCGCCCTTCACGAAGGCGCAGGAGGCGGACTGCATGGCGCGGCTCGCACAGGGCGACGAGCACGCCCGGCAGGAGCTGATCACGCACAATCTGCGGCTCGTCGCGCACATGACCAAGAAATTCTATTCCCCGGACCGCGAGCAGGAGGAGCTCATTTCCATCGGCACGCTCGGGCTGATGAAGGCAGCCTCGACCTTTCAGCCGGAGAAGGGGGCGCGCTTTGCGACCTATGCCGCGCGCTGCATCGAAAACGAAATCCTGATGCATTACCGCGCAAAAAAGAAAACAGCGGGCGACGTCCATTTCGACGACCCGCTGGAATATGACAAGGACGGCAATGCGCTGACTTTGCTCGATATCATGAGCGATGAGCAGAATATCGAGGAGGAGGTGGAGCGCTCGATGCAGGAGAAGCAGCTGCATCATTTTCTGCGCACGCGCCTCTCAAAGCGCGCACTGACCGTCATTGTGCGAAGATACGGTCTGTTCGGCTATGCGCCGCAGACGCAGCGCGAAGTCGCGGATTCGCTGGGCATCAGCCGGTCCTATGTCTCGCGCATCGAGAAGGCAGCCCTCAGGGTGCTGCGGGAGGCTTACGAATCCGCCTGAGCGTCAGCCGCGGTTCATCCAGACGATCACGCCGACACAGCCGCAGAAGAGCAGCGCGGCGGTGACAAAGATCACGATATTGGACGAACGCCGGTCGGCGTAGTGGTCGCTGACGCTGTAGCCGCAGCGCTGGAGCACCCGCATGAACGGGCGGTAGACCAGCAGCGTCAGTGCGGCGTTGATGCCGGATTTCAGCAGATTGAACGGCAGAAATACCGCCGTCAGCATCGGCGCGATCTCCTCTCTGGTCACGCCCATATAGAGCGGGGAGATCAGATAATTCCACAGCAGCATCGTCACGGTCATCACGGCAACGCTGCAGAGCAGACCGATCACCGCGCCGTAAAGATCGCGGCGGTGCCTGTAGATCACCGAGGCGGTGCAGGAAAAGGCTGCACTGGAAAGAATATTCATCACCATGCCGATGATGCCGGTCGAGCTGAAGGGCAGCTCCAGCAGACCCGTCACCGCAGAGCAGGCAAGCGCAGCGGAGGGACCGTACAGAAAGCCCGCCAGCGTCAGGAAGATATCCTTGGGCTCGTATTTGAGGAACGAGACCACCTGAATCTTCACGAGCATCATCGAGATAAAGCCGAACGCGCTGAGCAGCGCCAGCACGACGAGCTTTTTGGTGGCGCCCTCCACGGGACGCGCAGGGGCGGATTGGATCGCAGTTGCTTTTTTCATAATGATTTCCTTTCTGGCAGAAGTTCGTTCGGCTTCTTGCAGAAGAAAAACGCCTGTGAAGCATTGTTCACAGGCGCTGATTGTGCAGAATAAATGCGTCCTCACGCAGACTGTACAATCTGTTTCTTCCATCCGGACTATACCGTCGGTATCGGAATTTCACCGATTCAGCTGCAGAGCAGCTCGCGGACTGTCACCGCCGGTGAGGCATTGCACCTCGCCCTGAAACAAATGTATTTATTTGGATGTGCGGTACGGCGGTCAGTCTCTGTCGCCGTCTGCATCATCCGCATCGAGGGGCTCCTCAGTCTCCGATTCGTCGGCAGACTCCGCCTCGATGGCATCGTAATCAAACTCGATCACCTCGCTGCAGAAGGGGCACTCGGTGCTGCCCTCCTCCAGCTCCTCCTCGGTGAGCATCACGATCTTGCCGCAGCTGGGGCATCTGACCTCATACTGCTCCTCGTACTCGTCCCCGTCATCCTCGTCGTCGATATAGTCAGCGGGCGGGAGAACGTCACCGATGCGGTAATCGTCGTCGTCATCGTCATCATCGTCGTCGTCATCATCACCGTCAAGGTCGTAGAGATCGCTCTCCACATCGCCCAGATCCTCATCCAGAATGTCACAGAGCTCGGTCAGCTCATCGACCTGCGACTGCAGATCGTCGATATACACTGCCATCTCTTCCATGACCTCTGCCATCTGTGTGATCGCCTTGCCCTCCTTGGTGGAGGTATCCAGCTCCATGCCGTCCAGCATGCCCTTGAGATATGCGATTTTCTCAGTCAGTCTCATAATCCGGGTTCCTTTCTTTTGATGATTTCGCGGGGTGGTTCGGAATTATGCGCGCTCCATGTACTCGCCGGTGCGGGTGTCGATGCGGATGCGGTCGCCCTCGTTGATGAAGAGCGGGACGCGGATCTCGGCACCGGTCTCGACGACAGCGGGCTTGGTCGCGTTGGTCGCGGTGTTGCCCTTGACGCCCGGCTCGGTCGAGGTGACCGTCAGCTCGACGAAGAACGGCGGCTCGATGCCGAACACCTGACCCTTGTAGGAGAGCACCTTGACGATCTCCTCCTCCTTGACGAAGTCGAGGGCGTGACCGACCACTTCCTTGCTGATCGGGACCTGATCGTAGGTCTCCATATCCATGAAGTAGTAGAGCTCACCGTCGTTGTAGCTGTACTGCATATCCTTGCGCTCGACATAGGCAGTCGGGAACTTGGCAGTCGGGTTGAAGGACTGCTCGACCACTGCGCCGGTGATGACATTCTTATACTTGGTGCGGACAAATGCTGCGCCCTTGCCCGGCTTCACATGCTGGAATTCGATGACCTGAACGACCTGACCGTCCATCTCAAAGGTAACACCGTTGCGGAAATCGCCTGCAGAAATCATATTTGTAACCTCCATACAGTTCAATGCTCCGGGCACAAAGCCCGCTTCATTCCAATATACAGTTATTTTACACCATTTCGCGGCGTTTGGCAATAGCAAAATGAAAAAAAAGAACGCATGCACAAAAAATCCGTTTTGCCCGCGTCCCATTTTCACCATACTGCACAACCGATTTTTATGCTGTCCGGAGGTGAGCCTGTGAAACTGCGATGTTTTCCGTTCCTTGGCGCGATGCTTCTGTTCACCGGCTGTGCAAAAGCCGCTCCGCTGCCTGCGGACGATCTGGCGCAGGCGCTCGCGGAAACAAGAGCATCTGCGCGCTTTGACGATATCGTCCCGGACAGTGCGATACAGGCGGTCCTGCAGACAGAGCCGCTCTGCCGCATCGGGCTGGCGGCGGTCACGCAGCACAGAGCACCGGACGGCGCTGTCTGCATGGAGTTCACATATGCGCTGCCGCGGGAGGCGCTGATCGCACAGAAATCGGCGCTGGCACAGTATGCGGCGGAGTGGGCGGGATCAGTGTCGGGATATACGCCCGCACAGCGCGTGCTGCTCGCGCACACAAGGCTCTGCGCCGTCTGCGAATATGCGGAATCCGGCGATCTGATCCACAGTGCATACGGCGCGCTGTTCGCCGGACATGCGGTCTGCGACGGCTATGCAGAGGCGTTTCTGCTGCTGTGCGCCTGCGCGGGGATCCCCTGCATGACCGTCACGGGCACGGCGGAGGGCAAGCCGCATGCGTGGAATCTCGTGCAGCTCGGCGGGCAATGGTATCATGCCGACTGCGCTTGGGACGATCTCCGGCAGACACACAGCTGCTTTCTGAAAAACGACGCCTTCATGCAGCGCGATCACACATGGGAAAAAGCTGCCGTTCCGGCTGCAGACGGCTGCAGATACAGCTATCAGAGCATCGCGGAAAGCCTTCGCAGTGCACAAAATGCGCAGGTCTGCATAGAATAACGCAGAACCGGCGGTTTCAGCCGGAAAACAGGAGGGATTCTGATGCAGCGCGCATATTTTCTCGGCGGCTCCGGTCCGGCAGGCTTTGTGACCGATTTCCCCGCCGAACAGCAGGAGCACTACGGCATTTTGCTCAAGGGCGGTCCGGGCACGGGTAAATCGACCCTGATGAATAAGCTCGCGGCGGCATTCGCGGGCGAGGCGGTGTCGGTTTATCACTGCGCCTCTGACCCGCACTCGCTCGACGCGGTCGTCTTTGAGGAGCGCGGGGTCTATATCACCGATGCGACCGCCCCGCACGAGCAGTCGACGCCGCTGCCCCATGTCACCGGCGAGCTCTGCGATCTGGCGGCAGGGCTCGACCGCGATGCGGTATCGGCACATGCGGAGGAGATCACACAGTGCTACCGCGAGAATCAGAGCCTGCACGCGATGGCGAAAAAGGGCTACGCGGGCATTGCGGCGATGGAGGCTTCGGTCGTCCGCATCGGGCAGAATGCGCTGCTGCGCGACAAGCTGAGCGGCTACGCAAGGCGCATGACCAAGCGCATGCTGCCGAAAAAAGCAGCACGGGAGGGGAAAATCCTGCGCCGTGCATGTGCGGCAATGACCCCGCAGGGCACGCGCGAATTCATCCCGGCGGAATTTGACCGGATGCTGCTGCACGACCCCTGCATGACCGCTGCGCCCCTGCTGCTCGCTGCCGTCGCGGAGGCTGCCGTGCATGCGGGTCTGGACGCGGAATGCACGCGCTCGCTGACCGCGCCCGACCGCCCGCTGACACATGTCATTCTGCCGGAGCTCATGCTCGCTTTCTCCGCGCTGCCCGGGGACTGCCCCGATTCTGCTGCGGTCACGGACATGAAGCGCTTCTATGACGCGGATATTCTGCGGGCACAGCGCAATCTGCTCCGATTCTGCCGCAAGACCGCCGACGCTGCCGCAGAACAGACCGCCGCGCTGCTCAGCGAAGCACTGCAGGTCCATGACCGGCTGGAAACGTATTATATCGCGGCGCTTGACACTGCATTCCTCGACAGTCAGGCTGCTGCGCTGATCTCGCGGGTTTTGCAGTTCCCGCGGAAAGCCTGAATACCGCATGGCATCCGGCGCCCTGATGCGTCGGATGTTTTTGTTAAGCATTATATTGTTATATATAAATCAAACATAATTGTATTATATGATTTTTTTATTTCGCTGCTTGATTTTTCATGCGGGATGTGCTATAATAGCTTTATAAATTTTGCATAAACCGCACACAACAGGATAACTCGCCTGTTTTCAGGGAAAAGGAGTCAAGCTATGAGAAAACAGTTCACCAGACTGCTGGCATCGCTCACCTCCGCCGTGATTTGTATTCCGCTCTGCACGCAGATGCCGGTGAATGCCGCAGATACAGGTTCCTGCGGCGAAGACGCATACTATTCGGTTTCGGACGGCGTGCTGACGGTCTCCGGCACCGGAACGATCGAAAATGCCGAGGCGCTCCGCGAGGCAAAGGCTGTGGTCATCTCCGAGGGGATCACCGGCTTTGCGGACCCGTCGGAAAGCCCGTGGGCGGAAAACACGGTGCTCGAGCGCATCAGCTTCCCTGAGGGCTTTGCCGATCTCCCGGCGAAGTGCTTCCTCGGCAGCACTGCGCTGCGGGAGGTGCATCTGCCCGATTCGATGCAGTCGATCGGCAAATACTGCTTTGAGGGATGCACGCAGCTGGAGACAGTCGATCTGCCCGGCAGCCTGACCGCCCTGCCCGCCGGGTGCTTTTACGGATGCACACAGCTGAACGCGCCGGAGCTGCCCGGGACGCTGACGGAGCTCGGGAGCTCCTGCTTCTACAGCTGCACCGGTCTCACGGTGATCGCGCTGCCCGATTCGCTGACGGTTCTGGGCGGGAGCTGCTTTGCGGACTGTGCAAATCTCAGCAGCATCACACTCCCCGATCAGATCGTGACGATCGGCTCCGGTTGCTTTTCCGGCTGCACCGCACTGACAGGCATCGTGCTGCCGCCGAACATCGAGCTGATCCCGAACTCGTGCTTTGAGGGCTGTGAGCGGCTGGAAACCGTCACGATGCCGGAACAGTGCACGATCATGCTGAACCGGTGCTTTGCTGACTGCCCCGCGCTCACAGAGCTGATCTTCCCGGAGAATGCGCTGCCGCTCTCGGTCTTTGAAAACGCCTTCTCAGGCTCACAGCAGGCGCTTCAGCAGGACGGCGATTTCATCCTGCTCGCAAACGGGAAATATCTCTTCCGCTATGTCGGCGAGGGGAAACCGGCAGTCACGGTGCCCGACACGGTGCAGTGCATCGGAAACGGCGCGTTCGGCTTTTTCAGCATTGATACGATGCAGTATGTGACGCACCCGGAGATCGAGCAGATCACGCTCCCCGCGGGACTGACGCATATTTCCGATTCCGCGTTCCTGAATCTGTCCGGGCTCAGGGAGCTGGAGATTCCCGAGAGCGTCATTTCGATCGGCGGCACGGCGTTTTCCGGCTGCACCGCTCTGGCGAAGGTCAATCTGCCGGAGAACCTCGAAGTGCTTTCAATCGGCGCATTCATCGGCTGCGAATCGCTGACGGAGATCACCGTTCCCGCACAGATCACCGTTTTGCCGGACAGTTGCTTCTCCGGCTGTACCTCGCTCAAAGCCGTGCACCTCGCGGCAAATACCACAGAGATCGGCAGCGGCTGCTTTGCAGGCTGCACGGCGCTCAAGTCTCTCAGCCTGCCCGAAACGGTCACGACGCTCGGGGGCAGCTGCTTTTCGGGCTGCTCGGCGCTGACGGAGATCAATTTTCCCGACAGCATCCTGCATGTCGGCGCGGATGTGCTCGCGGACACCGCATTGATGGAGGAAAAAGACGGCTTCACGGTCTTTGCCGGGAGATTCCTGACCGGATATTCCGGGTCCGACGCCAACATCTTCATACCCGAGGGCGTCACGGTCATCGCGGACGGGACCTTCAGGGACGACACAATGACCGGCAACCGCACGACCGTCACGGTCACCTGCCCCGATTCGCTCCGCAGCATCGGCGCGCAGGCGTTTCAGAACAACATCAAGCTGACCCGCGTCACGCTGAATGACGGTCTGCTGTACATCGGCAGAAACGCCTTCGCGAAATGCGAGTCGCTCACGTCGCTCAGCGTGCCCGAATCGGTCGGAACGATCGAAGCGCAGGACGATCACGGCGCGATCGCCGCGGTCTCCGGCGTGCTCTGTTCCGCGGCACATGCCTTCGCGCTCGAATACGGTCTCAGCTTCACGGAGACCGGCACCGAGATGCACGGCAGCGGCAAAAATTACACGCTTGATCCCGAAACGGAAGGCTGGTTTTTCGGCAATTCCGGGACCGCATTCGGCAGCACCTACGCCTTCACGGAGGAGGGGCTCGCGGCTGCGCGCGCGCTTGCGCCCGCATCGGAAATACCAAGCAGCACATGGAGCGGCTCCTGCTTCGGGCTTGCACTGACCGTTCTGCTCGCAAAGGCAGGCGTCATCACGCCGGACATGCTGCAGCCCGGCGCCAAGACGCTCTCCGAGGTCCAGCCGACGGAGGAGATCATTTCGTTCATCAACTATTACCACTGCGTGCAGGATTCGCCCGCCTATCTGGGCAGCATCCGCAATGACAGCACCGAGACGGCGGCGCAGACCTTCCTCAGGATCGTCGATCTTGCCGCACAGGTCCCGTATGGCACACTGCCGCTGATGATTGACATCACGACCGGGCGCGGCGGGCGCCATGCGCTGCTCGCTTACGGCGTCGAAGCCGGCGAATGGGTCTGGGATTCGGTGCAGTACAACAGCCGCATTGTGATCTGGGACCCGAATTATCCGAATAAAGTCAACGATGCCTCTTGCATCTATTATGACCGCTCCAGCTTTGACTGGTGCATCCCGCAGTATCAGACCGCATACAGCTTCCGCACCAAGGAGGCATCCGGCAAGCTCAATGCGGTCAGCAACGATCTTTCTGTGCTCAACGCGCTGCCCTATCCGTCGCGCGCTGCTTCTCTGCGCGGCGACACCGACTGCAGCGGCGTTGTCAACATCGCAGATGCCGTGCTGCTCGCACGCTTCTGCGCCGAGGACGCATTGATCACGGTCACGGCTCAGGGCAAGCAGAATTCCGATCTCGACGGCGATGCGCAGGTCGGCGCGCCCGATCTGGCGATCCTGCTGGAGCTGCTTGCAAATCTGCGTGACTGACCGGGCAAAATTGAAATGACATTTGAATGTAAAGGAGAGCTAGCAATGCCACACACAAGACATGAAATGATTCTCAAGCTGATCGCGGAGCACGAGGTCCCGACACAGGAGGCGCTGCGCGACCTTCTGCTCGAAAACGGGATCTCCGTGACACAGGCGACCATTTCCAGAGATATCCGGATCCTCGGGCTGCGCAAGAGGCGCTCCTCCACCGGACTGAACCACTATGTCCGCGGCGGCATCCCCGCAACGGCACCCATCAGCCTGCTCAAGGACGTCGCGATCAAGATCGACCACGCGATCAACACCATTGTACTCAGATGCCACCCGGGCTCGGCACAGGCTGCCTGCGTGGTGCTGGACCGCATGCAGCTTCCCGAAATCGTCGGCACGATCGCAGGCGATGACACCATTTTTATTCTGACACGCTCGGAGGAACAGGCTGAGACACTGATCAAACTGCTGAAATCCCAGATCTGGGGGTAAGGAATGCTAAAGGAACTATCCATCGAGAATCTCGCGGTGATCGAATCCGCGGATATTCCGCTGGCGGAGGGCTTCAACGCCTTCACCGGTGAGACCGGCGCGGGAAAATCCATCCTGATCCACGGGATTCAGGCAGTGCTCGGGCAGCGCACCTCGCGCGATATCGTCCGCACCGGCTGCAAAAGGGCGACCGTCACGGCGGTGTTTTCGCCGGTCTCCGAAGCTGCGCATGCCGTGCTCGCGGAATTCGGACAGGACACGGAGGACGACGAGCTGTTTCTCACGCGCGAAATCTCTGCGGACGGCGGCAGCACCGGCAGAGTCAACGGACGCGCCGCGCCCGCCGCACTGCTGCGTGCGCTCGGCGAAACGCTGGTCAACATCCACGGGCAGCACGACAATCAGATCCTGCTGCGCCCGGAGCGCCATCTCGAGGTGCTCGACCGCTTCGGCGACGACACGACGCTGCTCGACACCTACAAAAAGGAATTCTCCGAGCTGCAGGCTGTCGCGCGGACGCTGACAAGGCTGCGGAAAAACGAGCAGGAAAAGCTGCTCCGTCTCAAAGAGCTGCAGGGCATCATCGAGGAGCTCGGTGCACTGGACCCGCAGCCGCAGGAGGATGTCATTCTCGATGAGCAGTTCCGGACCGCTTCCCGCGCCGAGGAGAGCGCAGAGCTTGCCGGTATGCTCAGCCGCATGCTGACCGACGGCGAGGAAAACATCTCCGATGCGCTCGCTGCTGCCTGCGATCAGCTCTCACGTCTTGCCGATTCCGAGCCGGACGCGGAGCCGCTGCTCGGGCGCCTGCGCGCACTCAACATCGAGCTGCGCGATATCTCCGACGAGATCGGCGCGCTGACCGACGGACAGCTCTCCCCTGCCGAATTCGATGCACTGAACAAGCGCCGCAACGAGATCAACACCGCTGCGCTGCGCTATCACACCGATGCGGACGGGCTGCGCGAGCTCTATCAGCAGTCGCTCAGAGAGCTCGAGGCGATCGAGACCGATGCCGACCGGCTCCGCACACTGACGCAGGAGCGCGCCGACCGGCTGCACCGCGTCACGGAGCTCGCAAAGCAGCTCACCGCACACCGGCAGCGGCTCGCGGAGGAATTCTCCCGCAGAGTCGGTGAGGAGCTGAGCTTTCTCAACATGCCGCGCGTGAAGCTGTCGGTGAATCTGACACAGGGCAAGCTGACGCCCAGCGGCATGGACAGCGCCGAATTTCTGATCTCCGCAAATCCCGGCGAGCCGCCCAAGCCGATCGCGCAGATCGCCTCCGGCGGTGAGCTCTCGCGCATGATGCTCGCGCTGAAGGCGGTGCTCGCCGAGCGCGACGATATCCCGACACTGATCTTCGATGAGATCGACACCGGCGTCAGCGGGCGCGCCGCACAGAAGATCGGTCTGAAGCTCCGTGCGCTGTCACAGCATCATCAGGTGATCTGCGTCACGCATCTGGCACAGCTCGCCACGCAGGCAAACCATCATCTGCTGATCGAAAAGCACAGCACCGAGACCGAAACGCGCACCGAGGTCACCGTGCTCGACCGTGAACAGCGCATCAAAGAGATCGCACGCATCATGGGCGGCGACGACGACTCCGCGCTGCTGCTGCAGACCGCCGAAGCCGCTCTGGATTCGGCACAGGACACGGTATCATAGATAAAAAGAAGGGAAATGAAAAGGTTTGGGACGAAAACTGTTCTGCGAGATCTCTCCGCTGACCTACGCGATCTCCGAACGCAAATGCATCATGCTGCGGGCTGCCCGCAATTTTCTGACGGCGCGGCATTTCGCAAAGCAGAAATCGGAGAAAGCGCTGCCGGTCGTCATCTATAAGCACAATTCCCTGATCCGGCGCAGGCTCGGGAATGTCAACATGCAGCTGCAGGAAAACAAGGCGGTCAATCTGTCGCTCGCTGCCCCGAAGATCAGCGGCGTGCTGATCCGCCCGGGCGAGACCTTCTCGTTCTGGTATCTGGTCGGGCGGCTGACTGAGGAGAAGGGCTACCGCGAGGGGCTGACCATCGCGGCAAATCACCCGTCCTCGGGCATCGGCGGCGGCATGTGCCAGATGACCAACCTCATCCACTGGATGATTCTGCACTCGGAAATGGAGATCACCGAGCACCATCACCACGACCGCTTCGATCTCTTCCCCGATTATCACCGCACGATCCCCTTCGGCACCGGTACCTCGATCATGTACAACTATCTGGATTACCGCTTCCGCAACTGCACCGACCGCACCTATCAGCTGATCATCTACACCACGGACGAATACCTCTGCGGGGAGCTGCGCGCCGATGCCCGGCAGCAGTATAAATTCCATATCTACGCGGAAAACGTGTATTTTTCCCGCGAGAACGGTACGGTCTACCGCAACGGCGAGGTCTACCGCGACAAGATCGACTGCAGGACCGGCGACCATGTCGAAAAGAAGCTGATCCGGCACAATCACGCGAAGGTCTGCTATGAGACAGACGGGCTCGAGATCGTCGAAATGCCGGCAGATGCCGCTGTGAGTGAAAGCAGCTGAAAAAATATTGCAAAAGGGCTTGACAAACGGGAAAAGCTGTGGTATAATAGGGAAGCCTTAAATGAATCAGATTCCCGTATTCCCAAGACAGTCGGCAGATGCCACGCATCGGAAGTCCGACCGAGGAGTGCCGGCTGTTTTATTGCAATCATGCGATCAAACTCCGCCTCTCCGCTTTCGGGAGAGGCTTTTTCATGCCTCCCATCTGGTTATGACGGCAGACAAACTAATGGAGGTGAAAATCATGCCCAGTGAAAAGGTTTTGCAGGCAAAGCAGGAACAGGTCGCTGCTCTGACTGAGAAGCTCAAGGGTGCCGCTGCATGCGTGCTCGTCGACTACAAGGGTATCTCCGTCGCGGACGATACCAAGCTGAGAAAAGAGCTCCGTGAGGCAGGCGTGACCTACATGGTCCAGAAGAACACCCTGATCCGCCTTGCAATGCACAACATCGGTTTCGAGCAGTTTGACGAGGTCCTCAACGGCACCACCGCAATCGCGATCAGCGAGAGCGACCAGACCGTCGCTGCAAGAATCCTCGGCGAATATGCCGAAAAGTCCGACGGGAAGTTCAGCCTGAAGGCCGGCTTTGTCGACGGTGAATTCTATGATGCCGAAAGCGTCAAGAAGCTCTCCAAGATCCCGTCCAGAGACATCCTGCTCGCACAGCTCGTCGGCTCGCTGCAGGGTCCGATCCAGAAGCTCGCTGCAACGCTGCAGGCTCTGGTCGACAAGAAGAACGAAGAGGCTGCCTGATCCGGCTGCCGCAACCCAAATCATTTTTTATAATTGTAAAGGAGAATTATCATGGCTTCCGAAAAGACACTGAAGTTTATCGAAGATATCAAGGCACTCTCCGTCCTCGAGCTGGCTGAGCTGGTCGAGGCTATCCAGGAAGAGTTCGGCGTGACCGCTGTTGTCGCTGCTGCAGGCGCTGGCGCTGGCGCAGCTGCTCCGGCAGAGGCAGAGAAGACTGAGTTCGACGTCGTTCTGACCTCCTTCGGTGATGCAAAGATGGGCGTCATCAAGGCTGTCAAGGACATTCTCGGTCTCGGCCTGAAGGAGGCAAAGGCTGCTGTCGAGGCTGCTCCGGCAACCCTGAAGGAGGCTGTGCCGAAGGCAGAGGCAGAGGAGCTGAAGAAGAAGCTCGAAGAGGCAGGCGCTACCATCGAGCTGAAGTAATTCAGATCAGGATGCACAAAGACACCCTTGAAGTGCCACGCTTCGAGGGTGTCTTTTCATAGATGAAGGGGGTATTTCCGTGCAGTACAGAACCATGCGCGACGGCACAAAAGTCTCGATCCTCGGCTACGGCTGCATGCGCTTCACCAAGAACAACGGCAGGATCGTTCTGCCCAAGGCGGAAAAAGAGGTGCTCGCGGCGATCAGGGCGGGCGTCAACTATTTTGATACGGCCTATGTCTATCCCGGCAACGAGGAAGCGCTCGGCACCATTCTGGCGCGCAATCACTGCCGCGACAAAGTGCAGATCGCGACCAAGCTCCCCTATTACCTTGTGAAAACGCCGGCGGCTATCGACCGCTTCTTCGACGAGGAGCTCAAAAGGCTGCAGACCGATCATGTCGACTTCTACCTCATGCACATGCTCAGCGACGTCAAATCGTGGGAGCGCATGAAAACACTCGGCATCGTCGAATGGATCGAAAAGCAGAAGAAAGCCGGACGCATCCGGCAGATCGGCTTCTCCTTCCACGGCGATACGCAGACCTTCTGCACGCTGCTCGACGCCTACGACTGGGATTTCTGCCAGATTCAGTACAACTATCTCGACGAGCACACACAGGCAGGGCGCAAGGGTCTGCACTATGCCGCGAAAAAGGGCATTCCCGTCGTGATCATGGAGCCCCTGCGCGGCGGTCGCCTCGTCAGCTATCTGCCGCCGCGTGCGAAAAAGCGCATGGCTGAATACAAAATCAAGCGCTCCCCCGCCGAATGGGCGTTCCGGTGGCTGTGGAATCAGCCGGAGGTCACCTGCGTGCTCTCGGGCATGAATTCGATGCAGATGCTCAGGGAGAATGTCCGCACGGCGAGCACCGTGAAGGCGGGCGAATTCACAAAAGAGGATTTCGCGCTGATCGGCGCCGTGAAAAAGGAGATCTCCAAGACCGCAAAGGTCGGGTGTACCGGCTGCCGCTACTGCATGCCCTGCCCCAGAGGCGTCGATATCCCGGCGGCGTTCAGCTGCTATAACCGGCTCTACACCGAGCGGAAAATGTCCGTCATCCGCGAATACTGGCAGATCACATCCTTCAAAAAGGACCGCAGCGACATGACGCGCTGCATCCAGTGCGGCAAATGCGAACGGCACTGTCCGCAGCATATTGAGATCCGCAAGGAGCTGCAGAATGCGCGCAAGGCGCTGATGCCTGCCCCGGTGCGGCTGATCTTCGCCGTCGCCAACAAAATCGCGAATAAATAACAGTCTGTCGGGAGAATGGTATCTCCGATGGATTGATAATGGGGCGCTGCCCCAAACCCCGCTCAAGGGACACTGTCCCTTGAGAATCCCAATATGGATAAAAATAACGCTGATACGTTATTATCATTACATTGGGGTCTGGGGACGGCGTCCCCGTTCTGAATCATCGCGCAGCGATCCCTTTTTCGACAGACTGCGGCGGTATCCCTCCAAACGGGATGCCGCCTATCTTTTTTTTTGCAGAGTGATGTAATCCGTGCAGATGTTTTGTTGTCTATCATTGTGAAGGCGGTCAGATACCGCATCAAACAAATTCACAATTCGGAGGAACGAACAATGAAAAAGATGATGATCACGATCACAATGATGGCTGCAATGCTCAGCCTGACCGCATGCGCAGGCAGCGAGAGCAGCACTGCAAATTCTGCCGCAGAGACCACGACTGTCACGGAGCAGACCACAGAGCTCACGACCGAGCTGACGACCGAACTCACGACGGAGCTGACTGCAACGGAAAAGCCCGCTGAGACAACGTCCGCGTCGGAGAAACAGACGGAAACGACCGCAAAAACGACGGAATCCGCCGTCACGACCACGACTGCCGCAGAAGACGGTCAAAACGATCAGGAGCTCCTCAGAATCGGCGACGAGCTGATCCATAAGTATATCGGCATTGTGGACGGCTACGGTGCCGGCGGAGTAGATGAATACGACGAGAACGATGCCATTCCGTTTACAGAATACAATTCCTATTTCCGGGTCGTCAAAGCGCCGTTCACCACGGTGCAGGGCGTGAAGGACTATCTCGCAGCATATCTGACCGGAGAAGCACTTGAAAGATATATGCAGCAGGCATTTGACCCTAAATTTCCGCTCTATATCGAGAAGGACGGCAAGCTCTATGCCTCTCCCCTGAACAAGGGCGCGGAATTCCTCGATGTGCAGTATGATACGCTGAAGATCAGCAACGTCAAGGAGAACAGCTTTACCGCGACCGTCAAGGAGCTCTCCTACGGTGATACGGTCGTTGGCCTTGTGTTTGAGATCAAACAGGAAAACGGAACATACCGCGTCGCAAAATATACCTATACAGGATGACAGCAAAAACAGTGCCGGCAGGTCAAACGGAGCCCTCTCAAAAACCGTTTGCCTGCCGGCGCTTTCTATATTTGCCGCGTTCAGTGTTCGTTCCGGAAGCCCTCCCGCAGACCGGTAACAGCGGCGATCAAATCATCACACCAGAGATCGAATTCCTCGTCCTCACTCTGGAATTCCGGGTGCTGCAGCACATACTGTACGGTACGCGCAATGCCCTCCCTTGCGGAAATATCCGCTTTGAAATCCGGCACCAGACGCCGGAGCTTGGAATTGTCGAAATGCACCGAATTTGCCTTGTCACCGATCAGACTGCCTGTGAAATCGTAGCGGCTCATCGCGGCAAGGCTCTCCGACGACACATAGAACGGGTGCAGCTCCTTGCCGAGCGCATCGGCGATCGCCTGATAGATCTCGTTCCATGTCACGCTCTCGTCCGAGGTGATGTGGAACGCCTCGCCGATCGCTGCCGGATTGCCGATCAGACCGACATAGCCCTTGGCAAAATCGCTGTTGTGCGTGATCGTCCAGAGCGAGGTGCCGTCGCCGTGAATGATCACGGGCTTCTCATCCATGATGCGCTTGACGACCTGCCAGCTGCCGCGGTCGCCGTGGACACCGAGCGGTACTGCGCGCTCGTCGTAGGTGTGGCTCGGACGCACGATCGTCACGGGGAAACCGTCCTCGCGGTAACGCGCCATGAGGTATTCCTCGCAAGCCTTCTTGTCGCGGGAGTATTCCCAATAGGGATTCTCCAGCGGGGTTTCCTCGGTGATGACATAGCCTTGCGGCGGCTTCTGATAGGCTGACGCCGAGCTGATATAGATGAACTGCTTCGTTTTTCCCGAGAAGAGCCGGAAATCGCGCTCAAGCTGCGACGGAACAAAGCCGATGAACTCGCCGACACAGTCAAACTCCATGCCGGAGAGCTTTTCCGCAGCCTCCGCCTCGTTATTGATATCACAGGCGATGACCTGCACATTGTCGGGCAGATCGGCACTGCGGTGTCCGCGGTTCAGCAGCCAGAGCTCATGTCCCTGTGCTGCGATCAGCCGCGTGATCGCCATACTGATCGTGCCGGTTCCGCCGATAAACAGTATTTTCATAAATCCTCCGTCACTCAACTTCTGCATGTGCCGCGATCCGGTAAATCGCTTCGGCGTCCGCGGCGGTCAGCTCCATGAAGCCCTGACGGCTGCCGCCTGCCGGGATCCCGAGCTTTTCGACGAGAAGCGGGATATCCGCTTCGTCTGCGCCGAGCTCTGCAAAATTGACCGGCATGCCGATGCCGTGCAGGAACCGCCGGAATGCCCGGATGCCCGCCTTTGCAGTCTGCATCGGGTCGGCAAAATTCATCTGACAGCCGAATACACGCACTGCCATCTGTGCAAAGCGCATCGGATCATGCGCGCAGACATGCTCCATCCATGCGGGCATGATGACCGCGAGTCCGGCTCCGTGTGCGACATTGTACAGCGCAGACAGCTCGTGTTCCAGCGCGTGACTGTTCCAGTCCTGCTGCCGCCCGACACCGACGATGTTGTTGTGCGCGACCGTGCCAGCCCACATGATGTTGGCGCGGGCGTCGTAATTGTCGGGGTCGGCGATCGCACGCGGGGTCTCCTTCACCATCGTGAGGAGCACCGCCTCGCAGAGCCGATCGGTGATCTCGACCTCGGGCGTATTCGTGAAATAACGCTCGAACACATGAGCCATGATGTCGGTCGCGCCGCATGCGGTCTGATATGCCGGGAGCGTCTGCGTCAGCGCGGGGTTGAGGATCGAGAACCGCGCGCGGAGCAGCGGGGAGCCTGCGCCGCGCTTGAGCATCCCGTCTGTCTTTGTAATGACGGAATCGCCAGAGCCCTCACTTCCGGCTGCAGCGATCGTCAGCACCGTGCCGACCGGCAGTGCCGCGGCGATCTGTGCCTTTCCGCTGTAGAAATCCCAGAAGTCGCCGTCATACGGCACGCCCGCGGCGATCGCCTTGGCGGTGTCGATCACCGAGCCGCCGCCGACTGCGAGCAGAAAGTCGGCGCCCGTTTCCCGACAGAGCGCGATGCCCTCGTAGACCGGTGTGTCGAGCGGGTTGGGCTGGATTCCGCTGAGCTCATGCAGCGCAATATTCTCTTTCTCCAGTGATGCACGGATGCGGTCGATCAGACCCGAACGAACTGCCGAGCCGCCTCCGTAGACCAGCAGCACGCGGCTGCCGCCGTATTTGCGGACATATCTGCCGCATTCCGATTCACTGCCCTTCCCGAACACAAATTCTGTCGGACTGCAATATGTGAAATTCTCCATGATTCCCTCCCGGTTTCCCCCTAGGCGGAAGTCCTGTGCTCGCTGGATTCATCGTATCACAGATTGCAGCAGAATGCAAGGCTTTCGCGCAGAGAAAATAGATTTGTTCCATTTTTTGATATGATTCTTATACCTCAGCGCTGCGGCGTGCCGTGCGGAACTGCTTCGGCGTGACCCCGCGGAACCGCCTGAAGCAGCGGATCAGGTGGCTGCTGTCGGAAAAGCCGGTCACCTCGCTGATCTCGCGGATGTCGAGATCGGTGAACAGCAGATATTCCTCCGCCTTGAAAATGCGCATGCGCTCAATGTATTCCTTGCAGCTCATGCCGTAATAGCTGCGGAAATGCACGGCAAATGCCGAATAGCTCAGGTGGCAGTGCGCGGCGATCTCCTGCACGCGCAGCGGCTCGGACAGATGGCTGTCGATATACTCCGTCACGCGGTCGATGCTGCCGGAATGCGCGCCGCGGTCGGCACATGCAGTGAGATCGAGCCCCAGCGCGGTCCAGCGGCGGATGATGCGGTAGATCAGGCGGTAGATCTGGGCGCGGAGCATCAGGTCATAGCCGAACTGCAGGCTGTGCGCCTCGCGGATGCAGTCGGCAAAGATCTCCGCGCAGCCGAAATGCACGGCTTCTGCCTGCCGGAAGCAGAGCTGCATCCCCTGCGCACGCACATAGCGGAAAATGCTGTCCGGCGACGGCGAATAGGAGGAGCGGCTCGGAAATTTTGCGAGATCGAATTTCAGCACCTCGTAGACCGGCAGAACGCCCTCGGGCGCGCTGATCGCGTGAACGGCGGCGGGCGGCACGATAAACAAATCGCCCTCAGACAGCGTATACGCGGTGCCGTCTGCCGTGAGGACGGCTGTGCCGCTGCGCATGAAGATCAGCTCGGCGAAATAGTGCCAGTGCGACTTGACCGGGAATACCTCGTCCTTCGCGTCGAACAGAAAGCACTCGATCGGCTCATTCAGCACATTGCTGCGCTCAAACAGATTCTGCAAGACGGCGTTCCCCCTTTCACTGTTGATCTAACGCCCATTCAGGAAAAGCGTTTCTGTGAAAATCAGATTTTGCGAGTCAGGAGGCAGGAAGTCCAGTGAGGAGTGAGGAGTTGTTCCGTCCCTTTCACTGTGTTGGATTGGGACGGCAGCCCCTTTTTCATCCAAGCGCGAACGCATATCTGAACTCCTCACTCCTGCCTCCTGACTCGACAATTCTGATTATTCTTAAGGAAACACTTCCGAAAAGGCACTGATCAAAAAACGGTGCACATGCGTACACCGTTTTTCTGTTTTATTCGGGATCGGCGGGGGCTTCGGCAGCGCCGCCGGACGGCTCCCCGGGTTTCGGCTGATCTGCCGGAGCAGGCTCGTCCGCAGCCGCTTCTGCATCGGAAGAAACCGGAAGCTCCGCTTCATCAGCGCGCGCTTCGGATTCCGGCTCTGTCGGGGCGGGCTCCACGGGAGCAGTTTCCTCGGCGACCGGCTCCACGGGGGCGGTTTCCTCAGCGACCGGCTCCACGGGGGCGGTTTCCTCGGCGACCGGCTCAGCGGGGGCAGTTTCCTCGGCGACCGGCTCCACGGGGGCGGCTTCTTCGGCGACCGGCTCAGCGGGAGCGGCATCCTCGGCGACCGGCTCAGCGGGGGCAGTTTCCTCGGCGACCGGCTCAGCGGGGGCGGCTTCTTCGGCGACCGGCTCAGCGGGGGCGGCTTCTTCGGCGACCGGCTCAGCAGGGGCGGTTTCCTCGGCGACCGGCAGCTCGGGCACAGTCTCCTCGGAGATGACCGGGATTTCGCCGTCGGGGAGCGGTGCCTCGGACGCACTGGCAGGCTCACTCAGCAGCGCATCAGACGGCTCCTCTGCCGCTGCGGGAGCGGCTGCCTGCTCTGCCGCAGAACCGTGGTGCAGCAGAAATACCTCCAAATCCTCTGCGGGGTGGATGTCGACGGCGTTGAGCTGATCCTTGCCGTCATAGCGGACCGGAACGACGCGGCAGGTGACCTTCAGCGAGACAAGACGGCTGCGGAATTCCTGCAGTGCGGGCTCCAGATCGGCAGAGCGGAAGAAAATGCCGCGCGCGGCATCGGGACGCTCCGCGATAAAGCCGTAGTTGTAATCGTAACCCATCAGAATGATATAGCCGGTGCAGGTCTCGCCGTCGGGATTCTTCTCGAGCACGCAGGGGGTGCTGTCCGCCGGGACTGCGGGCAGCTCCGGCTTCTCCGGCTGTACCTCGTCCGGGTCGTGATAGGCGATGCCCTTGCGGCGGAAGAACGCGCCCAGATCCTCAGCGGCGGTGACCGCTGCCGCATTCATCTGCTCCTTGCCGTTGTAGACGACCGTGATAAGGCGGCAGGTCACCTTGAGCGTGAGAAGCTCGGTGCGGTAGGCCTGCAGCCGGGGCTCCAGCTCGCTGACCTTGAAGAAGATGCCGCGCTTGGCGTCGGGGCGGTTCGCGATGAAGCCGAATGCGAGATTGTAGCCGAACAGGATGATATAGCCGGTGTAGGTGTCGTCGCCGTTTGCCGTCAGCGTGCAGACGGGCGGCTCCACAGGCAGTGCCGTGCTCTTGCCCTTGCTGAGCTGCGCGATCGTTTTGAGCTTTGCGGGAACCAGCGGCTGCGCCTCCTCGTCGGCGGAGGCACTGCGGAGCGCCTCATGCAGCACCTGAATCTGCTCTGTGCGGCTCAGCCCCTCGATCGCGGGCAGCTGATCGTCGGTGAGATAGTCGTTCAGCACCAGCAGGAGCCCGTAGAAGAGCACCTCCTGCAGACCTGTATCGGTCGTTTTCAGGTCGGGCTTCAGAATCTCTGCGCAGGCGCGCCCCTTGTGCAGCATCTGCGCGAGCCAGAGGAAATTGCTGTACACACTGACCGGCAGGCTACGTCCGCGGTCACGGATAATCCATTTGCCGTAGACGCCGAATGCATACTCATAGCCGCGCTCCTCGCAGCGGTGTGCATAATATGCAGCATTTTCGTAATCGCCGGCATCCTCGTATTCGAGCGAGGCATTGTCAAAATCGCCCGCCTTCGCGAACAGGTCTGCGAGCATGATCTTGACCTCGACGCATTCGTAATCGCGGAACAGATCGTCGAGCTCGGTGATGATGCGGTCCGCCTTTTCGTTGATCGCATTCGCCTTGAGGGCATTGCGCACCATGTCGTCGATGCGCGCCCACGGATTCTCCAGCGGCGTGCCCTTGACGCGCTCGCGGATTTCGTCGCGGCGGTCGGTCTGAATCCACGGACCGGGCTTGATATAGCGGTGTGCGGCGTCGCGCAGTGCACTGTAGCTCTGCGCGGCAGAGACCGGCGCTGCCGCAGCAGCCGGAGCCGCAGGCGCTGCGGGCAATTCGGCGTCAAAGCTGACCGCGCTGACCGCATCGCAGCGAACGAGATAGGGCTTGCCCGCCGCATCTGCGATCAGGAAGCCGCGCTGCTCGGAAACATAGCGCAGCAGCGGCGACCAGACGCCCTCTGCCTGCACGCGGAACTGCTCCGCTGCATGATCGCCGAGCAGACTGCGGAATCCCGCCTCTGCCCCCGCCTGACCGGCTGTATCGAACCGCATCTCCAGAATTTCGGAATAGCGGATTACCAGCGGACGTTCATCCGCCAGAAAACGCACGGCGTCATAATAGGCAGCATCAAAATATAGCTGTCCGGTCCAGCCCTCGCTGGTTCTGAGCCGTATGGGCGCAGTGTCAAAGCCGCTGACAGCCGCCAGAAATTCTTCTCGGTACATGGTTTCGCTCCCTTCCGGACATTTGTCCGCAATAATATATTAAACTTCGGAATAATCCGAGGCTGCTCCTGCACGCACCGGCAAAATCCCTGAATGCGTGGAATCAGCCATAATAATTATAGCATCCCGGGACCGTTTTGTCAAGCATTTGCGCGAATGACAGAAATCTTTATGAAACCTGCACAATCCGGAAGCCCGTTCCGACCGTCCGTACAGGTCAGCAGATGTGTACTATATCCTGATTTGTCTTTGCCGTTTCGGACAAATTACAGACATGCAGCAGGCGAAAAACCGGAATGTTCACAGGAAATCTATAATTTGTCCACATTTTCTACGTTTCTTCCCTTGCAGACAACATAGCATACAGGTTATTATAGAAGTACGGACAAGCGTATCGTTATAGGGAAGATGCGCCTTGCACCGACTGATTTTTTAGGGGGACTAAAATATGAAAAAAAGAACTCGCTTCGCGGCTGCACTGACAGCAATCGCGACTGCCTGTACCCTTGCGGCACAGCTCCCGCTCAGTGTACAGGCGGCAAACCCGCTCATCCAGACCAGCTTCACGCCTGACCCTGCACCGGTCGTCTTCGGTGACGAGCTCTGGGTCTTCACAGGCTGTGATGCAGACGGCTCCAGCAACTACACCATGACCGGCTGGCAGGCCTTCTCGACCACGGACATGCAGAACTGGACCGATCACGGCATGATCCTTGAGGATAATGAATTCTCATGGTGCACCGAGAACAACGCATGGGCCTCGCAGTGCATCGAACGCAACGGAAAATATTACTTCTACTTCACTACGACGACCAACGGCAGAGCGATCGGCGTCGGCGTCGCTGACTCGCCCGAGGGTCCGTACAGGGACGTGCTCGGCAAACCGCTCTGCGGTCCGAACTGGGATTACATCGACCCGACCGTCATGATCGACGACGACGGGCAGGCATGGCTCTTCTTCGGCAACCCGCGACTGTACTACGTCAAGCTCAATGAGGACATGGTCTCGCTCGGCAGTGAGATCAAGCAGTTTGACATGACCGCACAGGCATTCGGAAATGGCAAGAACGGCTCTGCTTACGGCGAGGGTCCGTGGATCTACAAGCACGGCGACCTCTACTACATGGTCTACGCGAGCTTCTACGGCAATGACGGCGGCGAATCGCAGTGCTATTCGACCGCACCGTCGATCACCGGCCCGTGGACCTTCCGCGGACAGATCCAGAAGCAGTCCAACTGCTTCACCACGCACGGCGGCATCATCGACTACAAGGGGCATTCGTATTTCTTCTATCACAAGAACGGCCTGCCCGGCGGCGGCGTCTTCGACAGAAGTGCAAGCTGTGAGGAATTCACCTTTAATCCCGACGGCACGATCCCGATGGTCAATTTCACGGAACAGGGTCCGGATCAGCTGGAATATGTGAATCCCTATCAGCGCATGGAAGCCGAGATGATCAACTGGTGCCAGGGCATCAAGACCGAGAAGATCGATGCGGGCACACTCGCGATCGGCTTCATCGAGGACGGCGACTATGTCAAGGTCAAGGGCGTCGATTTCGGCGAGGCAGGCGCAGAGAAGTTCTACGCAAGCGTCGCATCGGCAGGTCAGGGCGGCACGATCGAGCTGCATCTG